>JAEDJT010000058.1 GCA_016296185.1 Bacilli bacterium | reverse complement strand
ACTATAGCCGCCCATTTCATTCATACCAAACATACACTTTTTCCTCCTATAATATCTTTATTTATTTAAAATTTTAGAACTTTAAATTTTGTTTAAAGTTCTAAAATTCTTTATCAAAATCCATACCTTTCTCTTTCACAATATTTCGAGCTACTTGTTCGATACCTTTAGTATCTCCTGCTTTTGCTAATTGTAATAAATTTGATAATACAGGATTGCCATTACTCATTTGAGATAACATATTTATCATTGTCTGTTGAGGATTGCCGTTTTTCAAAAGAGCTATAAATTGCATTAAATCAATAGGCATTTGCTGTAACCTCCTTTATTGCAGACTGCTACTGCGGAATCTCTTTTATTTCGTTAGGAGAGGAAATTGAATTTTGAAATGCAAGAGAGTTATTAGAAAATATAGAACTGATTTTATTTTCAAGATTATCTATCTTTTCTAATATTTTATTTATAGTATCAGTCTTATCTTGAGGATTTTCTTTAGCTACAGGTCTAAAAATTATCGTATCAGTAGTTCCAGAACTATTCCACATTTTTAAATAAATTTCACTCAAATCGGCTTTAGGAAAAAAGCCATAGCCGCCAACAGGAATTTCAGTAACGCTTACAATATCTTTATTTTCTACAATCTTTCCATTTAATTGATTTAAAGCCATATTCTAATTATTAAACATTTGCGGCTATTGCTACATCTATTGAGCCTGCATATTAGAAATTTGTTGTTGCGGCATTTGCATCATATTATTATTCATATATTGAGGTGATGCAAATGGATTAAAATAGCTTCCGTAGTTAGGAAAACCATTCATATAAAACCCTCCTTTTACCTCTCTCAATATATAATAATTTTTTGTTATAACTAATTATATAACGTTACCCAAAAACACTTAGACGTAGGTAATTTGAGCATCACATTCAGTTAAAAATTTAATAGAGTTAATTGTAATATTCTAAAAATCTAAAATTTTCTAATGAGAAAACCAAAATTTCTATCCATTTACCTAAATTTCGACAAAATTCGGGTTTTCGCTTATAATACTAAAACGCTCATAAGTTCCTTTAATAGAAGATAACTCTTCATTTTTAGTAAAATGTTTTCTTATACTTTTAAATGCCATAGTTATATCTCCTCAATAATAAACCAAACGCCACCATTTTTTAAAGTATTTTTTTTAGATTCTATATTAGCATCATTTTCTGATGCAAATAAAAATGCCTCAGTAAAATCTGTCACTCCACTTAATGAGCCTAAATAGTACCAAGTATTTTCATCATAATCATAAGCAAAGAAATTTTTATCATTATTATAAGTTCCCGCAGTAATGACTTTTCCCTTATCTTCTCCTATTAATCCATTTGGATAATTTGCATTTAAAGAACTTATTATAACATCTATTGTCTATGTTCCAGGATAAGTATAATTCCTACCAATAAGTAATCCATTATCGCTTTTTATACTTCCCATATCGTCCCAATCATCTCTGCCATCATAAGACGCTTTATTGATTAAATTAGCTCTTTTTTCTGGGTCGCTATATAAAATAAGTAAATGATAATTTTCATCAATAGCTGTTCTCATTATATAATTAATAGGTGGACTTATATACTCAAAATCTCCATTATTATAAGTAACTTTTAATTTTTGAGAGCCGCTACCTTCTTCTGTGGGGGTATCTTCTGAAGCACTCTCTAACATAATGCTAGTAGGCCAGATTAATTCTTTTTTAAACTCATTACCTTGATTATCAATAATAGTAAAAGTTCCATCATCAAGTAGAGAAATATCTTTTATTGTTTTTATAGCTTTTTCATATACTGTGGGAGCTTCTCCATTATTATATTCAAAAGTTAAAGTACCATCTTCACTCAAGTTTACTGATGAAATCCATTTTACTTTTTTCGTATAAGATACTGTTTTATTTCCATTAAATATAAAAGATAAAGTACCATTATCAGAAAATAAAACATTGTTTATTATACTATACTTACCTAAATAATAAGTTTCAAGCTCTCCAGAATCTTCATTCTGATAATCATAGATTAGATGTTGAGAATCAGGATTATCATCTCGAAGAATAAAACCATCCGCAAAACCATCAGGAAAATAAACATTAATCCAAGATGCGGAAACCACTCTTAAATTTTTAAAGCTATTTCCTTTCTATCCTCTTGGAATTTTTAATGCCCATTTATTATAAAAAGGATGAGCGCCATCATCTATTCTTTTTATAACAGGATTATTCTCGTCATTTTTATCTACTAAAGAAGCTTCAAAATCTACAATAGAATAAGGAAAAGTAAAACCAACGTATGTCTTTGATGAAGTTCCATCTTCTGAAATTACGTTAGTATATACCCATTTAATACTATCATTATATACGGGGTTGCCTTCTTCATCAGTATAATATCCAGGCACTAATGATTTATTTGTTTTACTATATTCACCTTGACCATCTATTGGAGTTGGTACTGAGCTAGGAATAGTTAGGACTAAATCTAAAATTCCTCCACTTGAGGTTCCTCCGCCTCCGCCGCTTGATGAACCTAAAGTTCCAACTTTGACAGGACCGTCTAAAGTTCTTCTATATAAAACACTTGATTCTATTCCATCTACACTAGTATTAACCACGACATAACTATCATAGTCAACAGTACATTCAACACTATCAAATTCGGCTTGCATTTCTGCAATGCTATCATAAGATTTTACAATAACGACGGACGCACCTCTACGTCCGCCATAAAAACTTTCTGCCATAATTATTACTCCTTTTATCTCAATTATTCATATGAATAGTCTAATACAAAATTTTTATCAATAGGAATAAATCCTACAAAATTAATTTTAATATTAGGATTATTTAACTCATATATTCCAGTTTTTCCTAACTAAATTTTCACTCCATTAACGCAAGCAATCTAAGATGGAGAACCCCAAATGCCTATACTATTTGCTGTTGTTACAGGAAGGATATTAACAATAGATACTCCTTGAACCATAATTCCTTCAGCTCCATTAATTGTTAAATAAAAAGTTTTTAAATTATTCTATATTAAATTGCTATTTACAATAATATCTCTATAATATGTAGCTGATGTTGAACTTTTATATCCAATAGTAAAATCATCAATTTGAATACCTTGATGTTCTAAAGCATCTGTTGCATATATTTTTATATTCTATAAATTACTTTGTTTTTCAAATTTAATTTTTATATAATAATAAAATGAAGTATTTGCATTATTATCAATTATTTTAATGGAATGTGTATCTATAGTTGTAAAATTAATAGTCTAAATATATTTAGTATTATTATTTTTCTAATGCTATCCTACTAACATATATATCCCTCCTTATTAAAATTTAGTTAATATTCTAGTTGCGGAAATCGACATTTGAGAGCCTGTATCAAAAGGTATGGATATAGAATTAATTAAATATTCTCCAAATATATTACTGCGGCTATCCTATACTTCTATTCTTATATTTGGCTCTAAATGATAAATAGGAATTGCGTTTAAAGATATACTTTCATTGTAATTGGTATACTAATATAATAAGTCTCTCATAGCAGTTAATGCACTATTAAAAGTTCCACCTAAAACCATTTTAGAATATAATTCAGAAGATACCTATGTAAATATCTCTCCTCTCGATTTATATTTTTCTTCTAATTTTGTAATATTAGGGGCGCCCGCTTCAAGTATAACAATATTTGGAATCTCAGGTTCAAAAATGCAATTTATTTTATCATCAACTAAAACTTTAGTTCTCTTTCCTATTTTATCAATAGATAATTGTCCAATTTTTGAATCGCTATCAATAAAATCTAAGTAATAATCTAAAGTTTCTCCCTATTCTTCTAATCGTTTAGACCTTTCAATAACACCGTCATTAGTTATATTATATAATTTTAGCCATTCATTCATTAATTCTATATAATAATTATTATATTTTATACCTGTTTTTTCAGAAAGTAATCCTGAAAAATATAATTCACATCTCCAATCATAGTCACCCTTATTTTTCTAAATTGTAATCTCTTTTATTTCTTCTGTCTCTTTTTTATTGATTTTTTCATCATCTATATTATTAGCAAAGATACCTGTAATATCTTTAGTTTCTTTATCCCTTACTATTTTTACTTTTATTGTTCCATTTTTATCTATTATAGGTTTTTTATCAATAGCTAAGTGATATCTAATTGGCAAAGTAGATTTATCAATTTGTTCTCTTTTTCCCCAAATAATAAAATCATTTTTTACATTATTTAACTAAGGAGAATTAGAATATGAAGTAATTATATTACTATTTTTAAAGCTATATGCAGCTTTACCTTTTGTGGGGTCTACTAAATAAGCGTTTCCATTATTTAAATTTTCTAAATCTACAGTAGACTAAGTAATATTTAAATAATTTTTAATTTCTCTGAATATAAAATTACCATTAATATCATAGAAATATTCAAAATTACCAAGAGTATCTCTAATAGCATCTAGAATATCGCAAACAGTTTGACCTGCTGCACCTATTAGTTCCCCTGGATAAGTAAAAGGTGTATAAATATAGCCTATATTATATCCATAATTATATGATGGTATATCATTATCATCTCTTGGAGTTTCACTAAAAATAACAGCATTTTTATTATTCTTATCCTAATAGCAATATAGAGCGTCAGCTCCTATCCACTTAACTACTTGTTTTACTTCTTCATCAATATCTTCAATAATAATTCTATTTAAATCTTCGTCTCCGTAATGATTTACTAACTCTTGAATAATCTAATAAATTGTGGGTGTAATTATCTCAATAGAACCATCGTTCTAGACCTCTTCTATTTCGTGAAATGTTACTGAGGCAGGCAGCATACCGCCGCATTGTCCATTTAATAAACACATCTTATCTTTTAAGCTCAATGATATATTTGAACTATTAGTATCATGAGACAATGATATTGAATCTATAATAAATAGTCCTTGCGGAAACCATATAATAGGATAATCATTATAATAATTAGTTGTATTAAATAATCCTATTTCTAAGTATATTTTTTTATTAATGCTAAATAAATTATCTAAGTCATCATACGCAGCAGTATTATCAGCTACAACTAAACTAATATTCGCAGTTCTTCTCATACTAGAAGAGCCGTCTATATTAAGACTGCCGCCAGTAACTAATCCTTGAATATCTCTTATTGGTTCTTCATCCCAATTTAAGAGAGTAAGTTTTACTACCTACTCTCTTATATTCATCTAATCAACAATAGAGAGAAATTCATTATCTGATAAATATGGATATTTTATTTTCATATGAATCTCACTCCTCTATAGTATATTGATAGTTTATAATTGCAGAAACGGGCATTAAAACATCTATCTCTGCGGAAGCGATTGCCGCAGATTTAGTAAGTGGAGATATCTCTTGCAAGTTATTATCATAAGCTTTAATATCATATAATACATTATTATATTTATATTTAACAACTCCATTATCTTCAACAAATAAAGTAGTATTAAATTCAGAATTAGTTAATCTTATTCCACCAAAGCTTAAACTCTCTATTACAGAGTTATTGTTTATGCATAGAAATTCTGTAATACCTAGACTATATCTCTAACTCTATGCATCTTCAGATGTTTTTATATAGCATACCTAATTAGCTTCTCCTTCAATAGAAATAACTGTAACATTTTTCCCTACCAATTCATTTTGCATTATGTCATATCCTGCATTATAAACACTCTATAATTGACCAATATTTGTAGATATGCTACTTCTTGATTGAGTTACTTCTACAGCTTTATCAGCTTCTTCCTTATCTAATACCTCATAATATGCTTTAACTATATAATCAACTATATACTAAGGACTCTTTGTCCTATCAATATCAAACTAAATTATAGAGTATCCCTAAGCA
The DNA here is from genome assembly GCA_016296185.1 of Bacilli bacterium. Classification (GTDB taxonomy): domain Bacteria; phylum Bacillota_I; class Bacilli_A; order RF39; family UBA660; genus Coprovivens. The sequence continues at coordinate 1,238 of JAEDJT010000058.1, read as the reverse complement.
TTATTCTCTAATTCATATATTCCATCAGGATTAACTGCTATCTATCTATTATTAATAGTAATAATATATCCTAAATAGGCATTTTTATCATTTTTATCAGCAACTTTTAATTCTCCGCTTTCCTCAGCTTTTATTAGGTAAGGAGGAGTCTAAAATGTAATTTTTAAATGACTAAATGATTTAATATAAACTCTATTATCCTACTATTGCAATTTTGACTCAATAATAGATAAAAGAGAATTGTTATTTACTGTATTAGAATAAATCTATCCCATAACATAATAAGATTTAGTATAAACAGGAATTTGTTCTGGTATAACGGTGCCTATTGTCTAAATATTATATTTATCATAATTTTCAATAGAGCATTCATCTACTTCGTGAGCTGTAGCGGAAAAACTATAAATCATACGACCTAATTGAGCTTCTGGGGTAAAACTAATATCCATTAATTTAACTAAGATATTACCTTCCTAAGTTGACCTAAATAATTTTACATTATTAGCATAAAGAAAATCCATTACTTTTTCTCTAAACTTTCTTTCATATAATATATCATTATATACACTAATATTATTCTCTAAATTATATTCATCATATAAATATTGAGAATTTCCATATATTTTAGAACGAGATGTAAATAAATTATATTGAGTTTCATCATCTTCTAATTCTTGTTCATCACTAAGAAAAGATATCAGACCATTAATTGGAAAACTTCTATAACTCATTATACCATTTCTTGAAAAGAAAGGATATTTTGAACCAATAGTATCAACTTTTGAATCAGATATAACTCTACTAAAAGAGCCTATCTATGGATTATATTTTATTTTTAGCTAAACTCCATTTGCATTAAGAAAAATGTCGTCAAATACATTTATAATAGGCTTCTCTGTTATTATAGAAGTGCTATATTTATACTAGCCTTTTGTATCTTTAATAAAACTTTGTACAGCATATTTATACCATACTCCACTTTCAACAGTATAATCATACCAAGTATAAGTCTATCCTTCTTGTGCGTGAATGTAAGTAATATGAATATCTTCCCAATCAATAAAATTATTAAGATTAGAACTTCTTTTAATTATAATATTTTCATCTACATTTTCATTAAAATTGATTTCAATTTTATTTCTACCTACTTCACTTTGCGGCAACGCCTATACACTAAAATTTTTTTCAATAGAGCTATCTGGAGAATAGATTATTTTATATTCTTCTTCTCCTGAATA
>JAEDJT010000003.1 GCA_016296185.1 Bacilli bacterium | reverse complement strand
TGCTATAATAAAAAATAGGTGATAGTATGACAGACATAGTATTAAATGATTTGATTGAAAAAATTAATGCAATAAATTCAACACAACAATTTACCGTTGTTAAAATGTGTTTTGACATATTAAAAATCAAACATTCAAATATAGATCCTTTTGGTAAGGCCAAAGAATACTCTGAAAAAGATTATGAAATAGAATTAATTGTTCAAGAAGCAGAAAAACAATTAACAGAAGAACAATTACAAGTGTTCTATTCATCATTAACACCATACTATCTATCTTTTGTATCAAATGATGAAGTAAAAAAACAATTATTTAACAATAAAATAAATGATAATAGTGTCCTAGATTATAATGGTCATTTTTATTATTATATTCCTTCTATGTTAAAAAGAATAAATGATTCAAAATATATTGAAACAGTTATCGACAAATATGAAGAAACAATGGATGAAGAACAATTATTAGAACTACTATGTTATATAAAGGATAACGATTATAAAATTAAATATCTAAAAAAATATGTAGAAGAACCAACAGATTTAATTCAATTAATATATAGTTTTGATAATGATGAATTAATAAATAAATATATAGATAAATATAAAGAGCAATTAGATGGATTTATAAAAGAACATGAATATGTTACATCTTTAAAAAATAATGAAAAGAAAATAGAATTTTTAAAAAAACATCCAGAATCTAATATGAAAACAAAAAAAGTATTAAATTCAATAAATGATGAAAAATATTTAGAACAACTATATGATTTTGTAGAAGAAGAATTAAAAGTTTGCATTATATATAAATTTAAAGATGAAAATAAAAAGTTAAGTTATTTATCTAAATTAAATAACACAATAACGCCAGAGTCTAATCGAAATATGAAAAATGAATTAACAAAAATAATTGATGGATTATCTGATGAAAATCTACTATATGTTATGGAAAACTTTAAAAATATAAAATGTGTAGGCAATAAAATGTTTGAATATAGAACAAATGAGAAAATGAATTTAGCAATATTAAAAGCATATCCTAGTAAAATGGCTATGATTCAAACAAGAAAAAATAAATATATAAATACTGATACTATTATGGATAATATTGATTTATTCTTAGAGTATGAATACGTTCAAAATAAAGAAAAAGTAAAAGAATGCTTAACTAAAATGTATGAAACAAATAACGATATATTATGTAATATAGTATGGGAAATATTAGATGATAAATATGTTAATATTTTTGGAATAGATAAATTAAATGTAATAGCTTCATTCAGTGAAATATCTAATTCTATTTTAAAAATGAATGATAATCAATTAATAATATTAAATAAATGTCTAAATGAGTACTTAAAAAAATATAATACAGATGAATGGAATATTATATGTGAAAGAATGATAGCAACATTGAATTTCCAAAATGTTGATAACAAAGATAAATTTTCTATTATTGATGACTTTGATAAAGTTAATATAGATTGTTTATTATATATATTATTAAATGGCGATGAAGTAAATATACAGTCTGTTGATGATATAAATAATTATTACGAATTATTAGAGAAAAAATGTAATGAACAAATAAAATCAGATAATTTATTTCTAAAAAGAGACGCTATATTTATGAAGGTGTTTGGAATTAGTGATAAAGCATCATTATTAGATGGCTTTAGACAAATGATAAAAAACGGAATGCAAAGAATCTATAACAAATACTATAAAGCAATTGATTTAATAGAAGATCAAAGCATAAAAAAAATATTTGATTTTATAAAAGAAGTAATGGAATGTAATGACCCAATAAAATTAGAACAAATATATAATAATACTAATACAATTAATCATATAGATACATATAGATTTGAAGCATTAATAAAAAAAGAATATATGAAACTATATAATAAAGAATTATTACAAGTTGAAAATCTCGAAAAAATTGGAGAAAACATGTATGATGCGGGAGTTGATTTTAGTATTATTTCAACATCTATTGGTGCATACGTAGCAAACAATCCAGAAGATTATAAAAAAGATTGGAATAGACCATCATTAGGTAGCCCACATTTTTGTACTAATTTTATAAGAAATGACATGATGGGTACAGCACCAGTTCCACATGTAATGTATGGATTTAGTAGTATGTCAGAAGATTCTCTTGTACTAGCAGGACCAACAGATCTTTCATCTACAGGTCAAGGATTAAAATCAAGTGCTGATCATGGAGAAATGTATTTAAGTCCAGATGAAATGATTAATGAATCATATAGATCTATATATGAATTTAATGAAATGGATTTTAAGAGAATACAAGACGGAAAGAAAAAAGAGCCTGATTACATACTAGTTAAAAAAATAGATGGAATAATTGAAAACATAGAAGAAGCTAAAAAAGCAAGTAAACAATGGGGAAATCTTCCGATAGTAGTTATAGATGTTAATAAATGTTTAGAAAATGAATATAGATTATTAGTTGAAATGATTACAAAATACATGGAAAAACCATCTATTGAATTATTAACAAAAATAAAAATAAAAATTAACAATAACAGAGTAACAAACAAAGAATTTGCAAGTGATATTAATATTAATAAACTTGAAGAAATGATAAAAGAAGAACTAACTGAACAAAAAAAGAAGAACTAATTCTTCTTTTTTATATACATATAATAATGTAAATTACCAAAAACAGAATAATAAAAGAATAAATATATGATAAAATAATAATAGGTGAATACTTATGGAATTGATCGTAATAGCTCAATTCTTCGCTTTGTTTGGACTTATTCTTAATGTAATGTCCACACAACAAGAAGAAAAGAAAAAAATACTATTATTTAACGGTTTATCAAATTTTGCATCTAGTATCCAATATGTATTATTACAAGCATATACAGGTGCTGTAAGTTGTATCGTTGCAACATTAAGAAATGTAGTATTTGGCAAAATAAAAAAAGTCCCTTTATATGTACTAATTATTTATTATATTATTGCAATAGGATTAAATATTCCCGCATATAATGGATTAATGTCATTAATTCCAGTATTTAATATAATGATATATGGATATGGAATATGGCAAAATAATGTTAAAGTAACAAAATTAATAATAATAATCGTAAGTATAACTGGTATCATTTATGATGCATATAATTTAGCTATAGTTAATTGTTTAAGTTCGATTTTATCAGGAACAGGAGCTATAGTAGGTTATATAAGATATATAAAACAAACAGAAGAAGATAAAATTATTGTATAAAAAATAAAAAATGTGTTATCATATTAATGTACTTCAAAAAAGTACATATTCCTGCCGAGATAGTTGTAACGTTAGAATGTACGCTTTGTATGCGTAAGGTGACTTGTTTAACTCAGTCTCTCGGCACCATTTGATTATTAAGGTCGTAAGACCTTTTTTTTATGTAAAAAAACTACTTATTTTACTACCATTATTAACGAATATTTGCTATAATGTTATTAGAATAAGGAGCAGTTATTATGGATAATACACAAAATAAACAATTTTATATAGTATCCCTAGATAGTGGTATTCGTGAAGAAGAACCAGTATCTATTGAAGTTTATAATAATTTCAGTGATGGCTCTCAATTAGTTCAATTAAATAATACAGTGTTTGGTGTACTTAAAAAAAATAGTATGAATGAAAGTACAATGTATATAGATGATTATGAAATAATCAAAGCAGATATAGCAGAACTATTAGATATAGATCATGAAAATACTAAAAGAATAGTAACAGAAGATCAAAATATAGGAGTTATTACACTATTAAATTATAGTAAAGATATAGAAACAAGAATATCAGCTACTAACGTAATAAATGATATTGTTGAATATATTAATAATGGACAAATGTCTCAAGAAAATAGTATTTGGATAAGTAATACATTAAGAATTCCTGCAGTAGCAAAAGGAAATGCAATTAAAGATCCAACTCAAATTGAAAGCTTAATAAATCTTGGTATGTTTTCTTTAACAACAGATATTGAAAAGAAAACTGGAATGCCAATGGATGAAAAAGAAAAAAAGGCATTAAGAAAAAATTATATAAGAATGATTCTATTTGATAATTTAATTGGTAGAAAATATCGTGGATTAGATTATTATTTAGTTAGTTCAGTAAATGAACAAGGAAAACCAACATGGAAAAACGTTAGATTTGCGCCTATCTCAATTTCTAATTCATTAGAAAAAGATGCAATGGTCGGAGATAATGAATACTTTATTAACAACAGATTAGTTGATAAAAAAGTATTAATGAACGTACTATTTACAAGTTTCTACTATGAAATTAAAAAAGTAACTGAATCATTATCTGAAGCAACAAGATTATATAAAGATGCAATTAATAGAATTATATATAATAATACTGAAATTGAAAAAGCTACAGTATTAGAAGATCTTATAGATGATAATTTATCTTTAATAAAAAAACATCAAACTGAATATGAAAAAAATCAAAGTAAAGAAAATAAAATGAACAAAGTTGAAAAAACTATGGCTACTCAAAGCTTAAATGTTAGAGTAACAGCTAAACTTGATTTAATTCAAAAGAAATATCCAGTTAATCCAAAAGATCATCCAGAATTAATTAAAAATATTAGAAAACAATCAAAAGAGAAAAAAGAAGAAGTAAAACTAATGGTTGAAAAAGAAAAATCAACTAAATCAGGTTTTGCATCATCTGCAATTATTGTTTCAGCAGTTGCATTTATATGTGGAATTGCTTCTGGAATCGTATATGTAATGATGACATTTGGAAACTAGTAATAGTTTCCTTTTTATTGCATAAAAAAGTAAATTATATTAGAATTGAAATATGAAAAGGTGGTTAATGTGCCAAAAAGAATAATACATGATAAAAAATTAATTATCCTTTCAATAATAAATATAGTATTATTAATATCATTAATATTTATTACAATAAAATATTGTAATAATAATGAAAAAGAAATAGTAATAAAAAAGAATGTTTATGAATTAAAGGAAGGATATGATCCATCAAAAGTTTATTATCAAAAAATAAACTATAAACAATTCAAAAAAATGAGTTTAAAGGATGAAGTATATAATATTGCAATAATAGATAATTCATCTCCAACTTATAATAAGTTTTTAGAATTAATAAATAAACAATCATTTTATAAAAACAGTAATATATATTTATTAGAAATTAGTAAATTAAGTAAAAAAGAAGAAATCTTATTCTATGAATTTGATGATAGATTAAAAGAACTAAATAGTGATTTTATTATTACAATAAAAAATAAAGAAATAATATCAATAATTACTTTTAATACAAGTTATTTAAATTCAATAGTAGATTCAATTAGTAGAGGTGAATAATATGGGAAAAGTATATGATCAAGTATGTATGTTTAAAGCAAAATATCCAGGAACAATTACATGGTATAGATTAAGAAAACATGCAAAAGTAATTGAAGATCATTTGAATCCAGGAGAAGAACCATTATATTCTTTTGCAGGTCAAAAAGATGATGATTTCATGAGTTTTATTAATACATGTGTAGTATGTATTACTAATAAAAGAATACTAATAGGTCAAGACCATATAATAGTAGGTTACTCACTAAATTCAGTAACACCTGACTTATTTAATGACTTACAAGTATATAGAGGTATTTTATGGGGTAAAATTACTATAGATACAGTTAAAGAAACAGTATATATTTCAAACTTAGACAAAAAATCATTACCAGAAATTGAAACAGCAGTTACTAGTAACATGATGGAACAAAAAATGAAATATGGAATAAGATCAAAAGAATAATGGAGTAAATACAATGAAAAAATATAGAATAAGAAAAGAAGTCTATATTGTATTATTATTTTTAATATTATTCTTCATTGTAATGTTTATGTTAATAAATAAAGTTAAAAATAAAGGATATAGTATAGATTATACGGTAGATAATGTTGATATTAGTGAAAACTATATCTCTACTGACAATCTATACTATTTTGATTTTAACTACAATAATATTAAGTATAATTTAATAGTTGAAAAAGATTATATAAAAGATAAAAAACTAATAGATCATATTAATAAATATGAAAGTGAAGAATATACTTGTTTAGATATAAATAGTGAATATTTAGATACTTATCCACTATGTTCAAATGAAGAAAATGTAATAGATTATAGATTAGTAAATGACGAATTAAAAGAAGAATTATCTTCATATTATCATTATCAAGAAAACTACACTGGAAAAATTAATAATTATAATATGTATAATAAAAATAACAATATATTAATATGGAATTACAAAGGTTTTAACTATATAAAAGGTGATAAACTATCAACAATTAACATATTTGATAAAGATATATATGAAATAAATCTTTCTGTTAAGATTAATAATTATATTGTTATAGCTAATTATGAACAAAAATATAATTTTAATGAAGTATATGTATTAAATTTAGATACAGAAAAAGTAGAAAAATGGAAATTAGACTATGATATTTCATTTGATAGTTATATAGCAGGTATAAATGAGTATTCAATCTTTCTAGTAGACAATAAAAATAAAGTTGAATATGAATTAGTGCCTCATAAACAAAAAATGCGTATAGTAGGTAATAAAAATAAAAAAGGAATAATATATAACAATGGTGAATCAGAACAATTATCAATGAATAAAATGATATCCGATAAAAAAACATTTACATATAAAAACAACTATAAATTTGAAATAGAAGATAATAAATTATATATGAGAATACTAGAAAATAAAGAAAAAACATTAATAAGTAAACATGATGTTGATAAAATAGTATATGTTGAAAATGATAATGTATATTATATAAGTAAAGATAATTTATATAAATATAATTTATATTATGGAGAAACTAAATTGTTAAATTATAGTGAATTAGAATATAACAAAACAAATATGATATTTATTAATAACTAACTTACAATATTTGCATATCTTATATTAGGAGTGATTTTATGTATGATAGATACCTAATACAACCTGGAGAAGATATCAATAGTATTGCTAAAAAATTCAATATAGATGAATTTACTTTAATGGATATTAATAATATCTCTAATAGAGAAAGTTTCATAGAAGGAAGAGAAATAATAGTACCTAAAAATAAAGATAAATATTTTAGTTACTATAAAATAGAAAAAGGAGATACATTATATGCTATTGGAAGAAAGTATAACATTAATCCTAAACTTCTGGCATTATTAAATGGATTAAATATGAATGATTATATATATCCTGATGAAGAAATACTTATTCCTAAAGATAACTATAGCTATTATGTAACTGCTGAAGGAGATACTATATCAACAGTTGCAAATAAATTTAAAACATCAGTTTCTGATATGGTAGATAATAATGAAACAATATATCTGTTACCTGAACAATTATTAGTTAAAAAGAATTAAATACAATTTAATTCTTTTTTCTTTTTATATGATATAATAAATGTAGAATAGGAGGGATATAATGATATTTAAAAAACCTTATGGATTTTACAAAAGAAATTATAAATTAATTCACTTATTATTACTGATTCCAATGTTATATCTATTTTTAGCATTTGGAGATATTAATAAATTCTTTTCATTATTCATAAAACAAAACTTTAAAACTACAGAGTATCAATTAATAGCTACATATATACCAAACTTAATGACGTATACGCTGTATTTTATGATTTTTGCAGAAGGTTTTATTTATTGGCTAGAAAAAAGTAAAAAGAAGCCAGGATGGTTATATTTAGTATCGCTGATATATTATATATTAGCATTAATATCATTAATATTCTTCTCAGGTGCTATGGACTCTATTGAAGCTGAAACAATTAAAGAAACAATGGCTATATTCATAAGAGACTTTGCGGGTGTAATAAAGTTTCCACCAATAATATTAATGGGATGGACAATAATTAAAGGATTTAACTTTAATATAAAAACATTAAGTTTTGAAAGAAACTATGACATTATTGTTACAGATGAAGATGATGAATTAGTAGAAGTAAAATTAGGTTCTGATACCTTTGAATCAAAAAAGAAAATAGTACATTTCATAAGAGAAGCACAATATTATATATTAGAAAACTTATTTGTTTTTAAAGCATTAGGAATACTTGTATTAGTAATTATATGCTTTAATACATATATGTTTTTCGGTGTTTATAATAGACAATATAGTTTGAATCAAGCGTTTAATTTAAATAGTATAACTATTACATTAAAAGATAGTTATATAACAAATGTTGATCAAGCTGGTAATAAAATAGAAAATGATAAATATTACTTAGCAGTAAAACTAGGATTAAAAAATACACAAGCTGATGATGTTAAAATAGATAGATCAGCATTTAGAATATATATAAACGGTGAAGCCGTATATCCTAACTATGGCAGAAGTAGTAGATTCATTGATATCGGTAAAGAATATCTAGGAAAAGAATTATTAGGATTTAGAAGAAATGATGATGGAAGTTTAAGATATACAGATGATGATTACGTATTAGTATATGAACTTGATAAGAATCAAGTTAAAGCACAATATGAAATGAAAATTTTAAGTAATTATTCAAAAAATAGTAATAACAAGATGGTAGCAACATATAAGACTATTAAAATAAAACCTAAAAATATTGTTAGTAAAGAAAAAATAGATACAGTAAAAATAGGTGATGAAATAAATTTATCAAGTACAACTCTAGGAAAAACAAAATATAAATTAGTTGATTACCAAATAGCAAATTCATTCACATATACATATGAAAATTGTGATAATAAAAAGAATTGTACAAATATTCAAAGAACAGTAGGGCCATCAAACGGAAATGTATTAGTAATAATTAAAGATATTATTACATATGATGAAATGAGTTCATATTTTAAATATAGTAAATTAGATTTCTATGGAGATTTCGCAACATTTAAGTATTATCATGAATTTACTTCTAAAACATATGAAGTACCATTAAAGAAAGTTTCTCTATCAGCAACATATAAAGATACAGATGAAAATGGAATAACAACTAGAGTATATGAAGTAAATAACCAAGCATATATTTCTAAAGATAGAATGTTAAAGCTAACAATTAGAAATAAAGAAATAGATATTAAGCTTGATTAATGTTGACTTTTCCTATAAATTGCTATAAAATTAAACATGTCAAAGGACATGTTTTCTTGGGACTTTAGCCAAGCGGTAAGGCAAGGGACTGCAACTCCCTGAGCACCAGTTCGAATCTGGTAGGTCCCTCCAATTAAAAATAACTAAGTAGAAATACTTAGTTTTTTTATTTTGCATTTTATGTTAGAATAATCACCACTAGGTGATTTTATGAAGAATTATAATACATTATTAAGAAAAACAATAGTAAATGATATCGAAACAATTATTACTAAAAAGTTTAAATCATTACATGAAGCAGTAATGATTTATCAACAATCATTATATCCACTTATTGATAATAACAAACCAGAATCAAAAGTAGTAATGTCATGTTTAATGGGACTTGTATATGCAGATTCATATAAGTATTTTTCATATAAACAAAAAAATATGAACAATAAGCCGACTGAAATAGAAACATTTCATGATATATGTGTATTAGAAGATGGCTTAGATTTAATAACTGAAATAAGTGCAAATCCTGATTTATTTTGTAGAATGTTAGAAGCAACTTATTACTATAATGAAACATCAGGTTTAGCTAAAGTATTAATGATGAAATCATTATCAGAAGAAGAACATCAAAAAATACTAAATATGACTGGTCTTCATAGTGTTGATAAAGAAACATATGATAAAGAAATAACATTAACAGATATAATGAAAAATATGAAATCACAAAGATCATATCAACATAAAGTAATGACTTTATCATTTGATGAAGGAATAATAACAGAAGTATTAGGTTTTATCATAAATATAAGCAAATATGATAATGATAATGCTATAAAACTTATATTAGAAATAGCAGAAAATGATTATGAAATATCTAAATATCTATATTCATTATTTAGTGAAGAAATAACAAAAAAACATATAGAAACATATGAAGTATTAACAAAAGATCAAATAATAAATATATTAAAAAATAACCAATCTTTCTTATATGAATCAATAAAGAATATTTATGAAATGTACGTAAGTAAAACACATAATAATAAAGATTTAAATGAAGAACAATTAGAAGAATTTAAGGACGAAGGTATAACAAAAAAATTAACTGTGATATAATTATTATGGTGATGATATGACAAAAAGAAACACTAAGGGGAGTTTAGCATTAATCATTCTTAGTATCATATTAGCTGTAATATTGGAATATGGTTATAATAATTTAAATAAATTAGAGTTTGAAGAACCAATCAAACATATAGAAACAAAAAAATATAATATTGTATCAAGTAATTTAACTATTCAGTTTATAGATGTCGGACAAGCTGATTGTATTTTAATATCAAATAAAGATCATAATATGCTTATTGATGCAGGTAATAATGATGATGGAAAAAAGATTGTTAATTACATAAAAGAATTAGGTATTAATAAATTTGATTATGTAGTAGGAACACATCCTCACGAAGATCATATAGGTGGATTAGACAACATAATTGATGCATTTGATATAGATAATGTATATTTACCAAATGCTATAGCTAACACATCAACATTCGAATCGGTTATATCATCATTAGAAAAGAAGAATTATAATGTTACAATACCAACAATTGGTGATAAATTTAATTTAGGTGAAGCAGAATTTGAAATACTATATACAGGAGAAGATGAAGAAGATTTAAACAATTCATCTATAGTATTAAAAATGATTTTTGGAAATTATTCTTATATGTTCATGGGAGATGCATCATCTAAAGTTGAACAATTATTAAGTAAAGAAGTAATTGATGTAGATGTATTAAAAGTAGGTCATCATGGTTCTAAATACAGTTCAAAAAAAGACTTCTTATCAAAAGTAACACCAGATTATGCAATTATTAGTGTAGGAAAAGATAACAGTTATGGACATCCCTCAAAAGAAACAATTGATAATATAAAAAAATATACAGATAAGATTTATCGTACCGACCAATTAGGTACAATTATATTAACAAGTGATGGAACAAGAATAGAAATTAATAGTATTGAAACAGATACAAATGGAGAGTAAATATGAAATATTGTGTAGATAGAATAGAAGATAATCTAGTAGTACTAGAAAACTTAGAAAATGAATCAATAATAGAAATTGATAAAGAAAAATTACAAGATGATATTCATGAGGGTTCAATAGTAGTTTATAAAGACAATGAATATTATATTGATAATGAAGAAGAACAAAAAAGAAAAGAATCTATTAAAAATAGATTCAGTAATTTAATAAAAAAATAAAAGATAGTTTATACTATCTTTTTTTAATTGATGTTAATACCCAATCATGATTTTCTTGATCATAAACTGATTGGCAATATGGACATACACCAGATGTATTAACACTAAGAGAATTACCACAACCAGGACATTTTTTTATAATGTTTTGAGTAGTAGCATTTTTACTTTTAGTAAATGTTAAATAATAATCATCTTCAGTTCTATATTTATTATTACCAGAAATATATTTACCAGATTCTTTATCAATTAAATAATCCATATATCTAGCATTTAATAATACATTTATAATATAGCATTCAGTATTTTCTTCTATAGTTAAAATTTTACTATCTTTAACATTTAATTCATCATACATTTGACGAGCATTCTTTGAATTAGCATTTTCAATTATATTACTTGCATATTCATATACATCATCATTAATAAAATGATCTACATCTTTTAATTCATCTAATATTATAGCTGTAAAAAGTTTAACAAAAATATTATTTATCTTACTTATAAATAAACTTTCAACAAAAGATTTATCTTTTTCCTGTAATTCTTGTATAGTCATAATATCACCAAAATAATTATAGCATAAAAATAGAAATGCCTTAACATTTCTATCTCATATTTGTCTTTTTACTTAACACAAATTCCCCTGATGTATCAGTAATAATACTTCTACAATATGAACATCTACCATGAACTAATTCTTTTAATTCAGCTCCACAACAAGGACATTTATCATATGTAGTATTAGACTTTTTAATAAATTCCATATAGTAATTATTAGTTAAAGGATATGATTTTGTTCCTCTAATAACATTTTTACTTCCCATATTTATAACATAATCAAATAGAGAAATTTTCATATAAACTCTAACTAAATGAGTGCCATTTAAATCAACATAACTTATAATTTTACTATCTAATAATTTATAATCATTCATAATATTTTGATTATTACTAGATTTTAATATTTTTAATTGAGACATATAAGAATTATATAACTCATCTGTACATAGTTTTTTTAGAGAATCATAATCAAAATTCATCCAAGCATCTTGTATTTCAACATAATTATTAAATAAATCATCAATTATTTTATCTTGTTCTTCTTTTGATAATTTAATCTTATTATCAGTAGAATATTTTGCTTCTAATTGAGCAGTAATATCTGATGCCTTCTTTAATAAATTATCATCTCTTTGAGCTATTTCTGCCATTTCTTTATCAGAAGGCTTAGAGTTACAAATAATTATAATAATTATTATTACATAAATTAATACCATTATTTCAAAAGCACCAGATCCATCAGAATATGAACCACTACTATAACTTCCGCTACTACTATGTGAACCATAATCATAAGAACTATAATCATGAGAACTATAATCATGAGAACTACTAGAAGAACTCCAGCTACTACCAGAATCGTAACTAGAATCCCAACCACTATCGGCCTTAACAATTGATATAGTAAATGGAGCAATAATCATAATAAAAATTAACAAATAGTTAATAAGTTGTTTTTTCTTATTTGTCATACAATTACCTCCGTATTATTAATTAATTATATCAAAAAAAAAAACTATTATAAAATAGTTTCTTCATTAAAACCTAATTTTTCTTTAATTACATAAACAGGTCTATTTTTGATTTCAACATAAGCTTTAGAAAAATACATTCCTACTATACCAAGAATAATAAATTGAACACCAAATAAAGCTAACAATAATAAAATAATTGCATAAGTTGCTTTAAAAGTTAAGTCAAATGCTAAAACTTGAATTAATAAAACAATTAAATAAACAAATGCAGCAAATAATGATAATACACCACACTTAATAGCGTATGTTAATGGTTTAGTACTGAAAGCTAAAATACCTTCAAAAGCGTAATTGATACTGCTTTTGAAACCAAAACTTGATTTACCAGAAGTTCTTGGCTCAACCTTGTATGGCATATATTTAACTTTAAATCCAACCCAAGAGAAAATACCTTTTGTGAATCTATTTTTTTCTCCTAAACTAACCATAGCTTTTCTTACATTTGATCTGAACATTCTAAAATCAGATGCACCATTTTCAAAATGAACTTCACTTAAACTATCAATTAATTTATAAAAAGCTTTTTTACAGAAAGCCATAATTCCACCATATGAACTTCTGTCTTCCATAACCATAGCAACTTCATCATAATCGTCATTTTCGTCTAAGAAATTAATCATATCTAATAAATAACCTGGATTTTGTTGTAAGTCACCATCGATAATACAAGTATATTCACCAGTAGCATGTTGTAGTCCAGCTAACATAGCTGCTTCTTTTTTGAAGTTTCTTGAAAAAGATAAGACTTTAACATGTAATGTATCATTTTTATATATTTCACGAAGTTTTTCTAATGTATTATCTTTAGAACCATCGTCTATATATATCATTTCGTATTTTTTACCTTTTAATGTTTCACTAATTTTGTTATATAAACCTTGAACATTTCCCTCTTCATTCATACAAGGAATAATGACACTTAATTTCATTTATAACACCTCGTTGGTATTATATCACAAATTTAATATTTATACATTATTGTTGTAAAAGAATACAATTTTTGTTATTATATTATATATAATAAAAGGGTGATTAAGATGGGCAAGAAGTGGATGATACTACTAGGTTCTTTTTCTGTGCTTACATTAATATCTTCAGTACTATGTACTAGCTTAATATATTTTAGTGAACAGGCTAGAACGGATATTAATAGCAAAGAAGTAGTAGCTGCAAATAATATGTATAAAAGTTTATCGATTAATTATAATCAAAATAATGTTTTAAATTTGTCTAATCTTAACCCTGGAGACTTAATTACTAAAACTTTTTCAATAACAAACAATAATTCAAATACAATTAATTACAAGATTTTATGGAGTAATGTATCAAGTACATGGAATACCGGAAATAATTACCAAACTGCTCACCCTGAAGAGTTTGTTTATACATTAATTTGTTCTAATGGCGAAAAAATAGAAAATAAACAAATGCCATTAGCTGACGACGAAGATTTAACTATTATTAATAATCTAGAATTAAAAACGAATAAAACAAATGATTGTACTATAACATTTAGTTTTGTATCAAAAGATGGAGATCAATCTTATAACTTTAATAAATCATTTGGAGGTACTTATAAAGTTGTAGTAGAAGAATAAAAAAGGAAGTGATAGATATGAAGAAGCCGAAAGAAAACTTTAAAGAAGAACTTGAAAATCAATATAGTATTCTTATTCAGGCTGAAGAAAAAGAACAAAGAATAAGAACAACAATTATCATATCTATCTTAGCTATTACTATGGTATCAACTATAGTATCAGCAATATTTGCTATAAAAGCATACTCAAGTACTAATAATATAACTAAAGAAAAAAAATCAGTATCCCATACTTATTATCAAACCCTTTCAACAACTTACAACGATACTTCAAAATTAGAAGTAAACAATATTACTACAGGTTATTCATTATCAAGCCCTAAGATAATAACAATAACAAATGATGGTGATACTAACATAACTTTTGATATTAAAATAAAAAATATTAATACATCCCTTTTATCAACAAATAATTTAATGTATACAATTACAAATAATAATGAGACATCAATAAAAAAAGAATTGCCTTTAAGTGATACTAATATTTTAGAAAATGTTGAAATATCACCTAAAGAAACAATAACTTATGTATTTAATGTTAACTATAATGGATTCACAGAAGATACATCAAATTTTTATAACGCAAACATTATAATTGAACAAAACAACAGCAAAACAAGTCTATTAGATTAGAGGAAATATATGGAAAACAAAAACAAAAACAAATTTTTATCAGTTTTGTTAAAAGTGCTATATTACATAGCAATTGTTTTTGTGTGCCTAATTGGTTTATTTTTAATTTATTACATAATAACATCACAAATAAATCAAAATAATGAAGATTATAGATCTAAAATATCTATTTATACAATAGTTAGTCCAAGTATGACTCCAACTATAGAAGTATATGATGTAGTAATTAATGCTAGAGAAGACAATCCTGAAAATATTCAAGTAGGAGATATAATTACTTATATATCTAAAGCTCCAAATAGCGAAGGAATGACAATAACTCATAGAGTAGTTGAAGTAGCTCAGTTACCAGATGGACAATATGAATATATGACACAAGGTGATAACAATTCAGAACCTGATAGTTTATTTGTAACACATGATCAAGTAATTGGTAAAAAAATAGCTATTATTCCAAAACTAGGAAAAGTACAATTTTTAATATCAGAAAAAAAAGGATGGCTATTCCTATTATTAATTCCAATTGCAATATATATATTTATAGATGTATATAAATTAATAAAATTAATTAAATTAAAAAATAAAGTTAATAAAGTTACAGTAAAAGAAGAAAAAGTAATAGAATCAAAAGAAGATAAAAAAGAAATGGAGCAACAAAGAAAAGAAGAAATAGTAACAGAACTAAAAGAAAAAGAATTAGATAAAAAAATAAAAACAAAACATGAAAGTTTCTTAGAAAAATATGAAGAAACAATAATTGAAGTTAAAAATAATAAATATACAACAAAAAAAGTTGAAGAACCGGAAGTTGTAACAAAACAAGAAATTGAAGAAATAGAACAACTTGATGAAGAAGATTTAGCATTATTTGATCCTCTAGGAATATTTAATATTGAAAATGAATCAAAAGAAGAAATAGTTCAAGAACCTATAGAAGATAAAGTAGTTAAAAAACCAAAACCTAAAAAAGTAAAAACTACAGTAGTTAATGAACAATATGAAATATTAGATACTGATGAATTAACAAGTAAAATAAAAGAATATGATAGTAAAATTGCAGAACTTGATAAAATGCTAAAAGATATGGATAAATTAAAAGAAAATAAACAAGAAGAAAAGAAAACTAAAAAAGTTAGAGAAGAAAACTTCTTGAAAGGAAACCGTATTAAAGTAGTATCAGAAGAGGAAACTAAAAATAAAAAACGTGTTAATAAAACTTATGTTAGAGAAATAGAACCAAAGAAAACTGAATCTAAAAAAGTTGAAGTAACATTAAAACCAGTAGTTGAAAAACAAATTACAGAAAAGGAAAAAAATAAAAAACCAAGATTAAATCTTGATCCTAAAGATATTAAAACTGTAAAAAGAAAATCTACTAAGAAAGATGAACCAGCAAAATTACCAATAGATGAATTATTAGAAAAACAAAATAATTTACCAAAAAAAGGTAAGGTTCAAAAAGTAAAAAATCAAAAGATTAAAAAGCCAAGAAAACCTATTATATCAATAGAAAAAGTAAGATAGTAATCTTACTTTTTTTTAATAATTAAATAATCTAGAAAATTAACAACTTCATATAAAATGATAGATAGTATTAATAATAAAGATATTCCACTAAAAACTAAATCCATATTAAAAACTTGTGTTCCATATATTATTAAATATCCTAAACCAGACTTACTAATTAAAAACTCACCAGATATAACTCCAATTAAACACATACTAATACCTAATTTAAATGCTGATATAATAGTATTAATATTATATGGGAATATTAAATAATAAATAAGTTGAAAACTATTAGATTTAAATGTTTTAAATAATTTAATCATAGTCTTATTAGTATTATAAAAACTATTAGTAATCATTATACTTGTTACTATAAAGCTAATAAGTATTCCCATAACTATTACACTGTTAATATTTGCTCCAAAAATAATAATAATTAATGGACCGAGAGCTACTTTAGGTAATGAATTAAATAGATTAATAATAGGTTCAAATATTTTATAAACATTATTAAATAAAAATAAAATTGTTGATAACGTAATACTTATAAACATACTGATAATAAAAGATATTAATGTTTCATATAAAGTAATACATATATGATTAAACAAATTATTATTAATATATAAATTATAAATACATTTTACTATTTTTAATGGACTACAAAATATAAAAGAATTAATAATATTATACTTAGATAATAATTCCCAACATAATAAAAATGAAATAATAAGAAATAATCTTATAATAATTATTACTAATTTGTTTCGATTATAGGATTTGATAAACTTTCTTTGTTCTTCTGACATAAATCATCCAAAATACTTTCATATATTTCTTTATTATTGTTTCTATTTTTAGAAGGAATATTATTGTTATTGATAGTATAAATATTCTTAATAGATGCAGGTTTGCCATCTAATACAATAATTCTATCTGACATACTTAATGCCTCTTCAATATCATGTGTCACCATAATAGCAGTTATACCCGAATCTTTGATAATTTTATGAACATCATTATTAATTAATAATCTAGTTGTATAATCTAAAGCCGAAAAAGGTTCATCTAATAATAAAACATCAGGTTTTAATGATAAAGTTCTAATAAGAGCAACTCTTTGTCTCATACCACCGGATAATTCACTAGGATGTTTATATTTATATGAAATTAGATCATATTTATCTAATAAACTATTAACATAATTAATAGTATTTTCATTGTATTTATTATTGATTTTTAAACCTAAACATATATTATCAAACACATTATAATATTCAATTAATGCATCTTCTTGTAGCATATAACCTATAGTAATATCATCTAAATAGTTAACAGAACCATCATAATGATTGTCTAATTTAGAAATAACATTTAGTAAAGTACTTTTACCACAACCACTTGTACCAATAATAGATAAAAACTCATTGCTATAAATGTCTATATTAATATTATTAAAAACTTCGACTTCACCAGATAATGTATTAAATTTCTTACTTATATCTTTTAATTCAATTATTTTATTCATTTAAGTTAATTACTAAATTATTAAATGGTACATATTTATCAAGAAGATTATTATCAATCATTATATTTTCTAAATTATTAAAATATTTTTCTTCTATAGTAGTATTATTAAACCAAGTATCATTATCTTTATACCTTTTAACAATAGTTTTAATATCATCTAATGAAGTATCACTAAATTGATTTAATACAACTTTTGCAATATCATTTTCATCATGTTGTTGTACATATAATAAACCTCTATTTAAAGCTTTATTAAATCTTTCAATAGTATCTTTATTATTATTTATATAACTTTTTCTACTAAAGAATGCAGTATAAGGTAAATCACCACTATATTCACCAATACTAGCAACTACATGACCTAAACCTAGTTTTTCTAACTTTGTTGCATTAGGTTCAAATAAATTAACGTAATCTCCATAACCTGATATAAAAGTACCAGTAAGACTACTAAAATCAATACTTGTATCAATATCTATCTTACTTGAATCACCATTTAATTTTTTTATACCATTAAGGAAATTTAAAACAGGCATTCCACCAGCTCTACCAGCTAATACCTTTTTGCCATATAAATCTTCAATATTAAAATTACTAATATTATTTCTAGAAACAATAAATTGACCATCTTTTTTAGTTAAACCAGCAAAGGTAACTAAGTAATCTTTTTCATTATTTTTATATACATAAATAGTAGCTTCTGGACCTGCAAAACCAATTTGAACATCATTAGATAAAACAGAACTAGCAACTTTATCAGCTCCACTTGTTAGTATTAATTCTATATTTAAGCCTTCATCTTTAAAATAACCATTCTCTATTGCAACATAAAAAGGTGTATAGAAAAGAGAATGAGTAACTTCAGCAACTTTAATAGTATCTTTTTTAGTAAAAAAAGTACTATATAATATAGAAAAAACAACTAAGAATAAACTAATAAATATAATTATAAATTTTTTCATTTTAACCCTCCACTTTCAATGTAGTATATTCAAAAAAAGTTCAAATGTGTAGTTATAAAACACAACAAAAAGCATTTACTTATCAATGATTATTTGCTATAATAACTACATAATAAGCGAGGTGTGTATTGTGGCCGATTTAACACAAGAAAAATTACGATTATTAGACAGGTTATATAATCTTCGTGGAGATGAAAGTATTGTTACAACTAGTATTCAAACTAGAATAGACGATATCATTTCTTCAACAGATGAAACTGAAAGAGTAAAAAGGGAACAAGAAGGAATAAAAACTGATTTAGAAAGCGAATTAAACACATTTACTAAACAGGCCACTAGTTTTCTTGAAGCTTTCAGTAAATACGATAACGATAGTTTTGAAGCATTAAATGCAGTTGATGTAAATATTGAATTAGGATCTTTAGTACAAAAACTACAAGATGAAAAACCTAGACATGAAAATCAATTAAACGAAAAAATCAGCGATACTGAAAAAATTATCGAAGATAAAAAAGTTGAAATTGAAAAACTAAATGAGAATAAAAAAGAAGAAGAAGAAAAACTACAAAATGCTGAAAACGTTAAAGTGAAATTAAATAATTTATTAGATGATATTCTAGTAAATGAAAATGATTCATACAATAGGGGTTACATTAAAAAATTATTAACTGAACTAGGTGTATTCAATGATGATGAAACATCTGAATTAGAATTCTTAATCCTATTCCCTGAAAAAGGATTATCAGAATATGTTAATGAATATAAAGACAGGGAAGATAAATTCATCCCTGTTTTTGATAGAGGAGAAAATAATATTTTCGCCAAAGATATCGTTATCGAAGAAGATGAAGAAGCAGAAGAACCTACTGAAGAAGTAGAAGAAACAGTTGAAGAAACAGAAGAAAATAATATTATTGAAGAAGTAGAAGAAACTGAAGAACCAGCTATCATCGAAGAAGAGGAAGAAGAAATAGCTCCAATAATAGAAGAAAAAGAAGAAGACATCATTACACTTTATAATGAAGAACCAGAAGAAAGTGAAATGAATCCATTCGAAGATAAAAATATTATTGAAGAAGTAAATGAACCAGAAGAAGTACAACAACCTGAAGAAAGTGAATTATCAAAATTATTATCAGAATTAAATATTGATGAATCTAAATTAGATGATAAAACAAAAGAAATTTTATCTAATACAGATGAAAGTATAATTAGAAAAAATGATGAACACTTAAGAAGTATAGATTTTGCTAAAGAAGATGAGCCAATTAGATTTGACAACTATATGTATTTAGCAGATGAAGAATTAGGAAATAAAATAACATTCCTAAGAAGCAAAGGAATTACAGATAAAACCATCAAAAAAGAATTCTTAGCAGGAAATATTAAATACAGTGTAGAATCATTAAAAAATAAATTTGAATCACTTAAAACTAATAATGTAGAAATAAAAGATAATAACATTAATTTATTAGAATTAGATATTGCAAAATACTATGAAAATATTGATAAATTAAATAAAGCTGGAATTGAATTAGATGAAAAAGAATCTAAAATCTATAAAGAATTATTATCAACAACAGACTATATAGATGCTAATACTGAAATTTTAAAGAATTACTTAATTAAAATAGTAAGAAAAAATGGAAAATATGCAGTAGATACATTATGGAATAGTCCTGTTGAATTAAGTACAGAAATAGATCAATTATTAGAAAATGATTTAGAAAGATTAATTGAATCTAATCCAGAAGTATTAGGAAAAAATGTTGAAACAGTATTAAAAGTTATTAACTATTGTAAAGAAAATAACATTCCAGTTATAGATGAAGATAATCAAAATACATTCTACAAATACATTTATGATTATGAAGAATTCAGAAAATTATTTAAAACAGCTGAATTAAAAGATCTAACATCTTTAAAATCTAACAATGATGCAATTATTGAAGCAATGAATAATGATTTAACTAAGAAAATAATAACATCATTAGATGAAGTATATAATAAAGAAAATTATGAAGAAATTAATTTAGATCCAACTTCAAATGATAAATATAATAGACTTAAAGATGATGTTATTAACACATTAAAAGCTGAACAAGTAAGTGGTAATATATATAAGATTCATGATGAATTAATTTCAAAAAATAAAATTGAAAGAAATGCGAAATATATTATTGATGTATTAGCTAAAGATGGTGAATCATTAGAAGGATTAGAAAAAAATATCTTATTAATTGCAGCATTATACAATTTAAGATTACCTGAAAATGATGTTAAAGATATCGTAAATGATTATATAGGATTTATAGGATAGGAGGCTTAAATTATGAATTATTTAAAAGATTTAGGATTTGATCAAAATACAATAAATATAATAAATGAAAGCTTACCTAAAAAAGCATTAGAAACATTAGAAGCAAAAAAAGAAATAGTAATTAAAAATGTTAAATATATGAAAGAATTAGGAATATCTAATTATCAAGTAGCATTTGTTAAATTCTATAATATGTTTTTAATGGATAATGAAGAATTCGATGAAATCTTCTCAAAATATGATAGAGAAGACCTAGTTGTTAAACTAGAAAAGAATGTAGCTATAATGGAATATTTATAAAAAGGGTAGAGAAACTACTCTTTTTTTATTACATATATGGTATAATTTTATATATGAAAGGATTAAACATGAATTATTTAGACGGATTAAATGACAAACAAAGAGAAGCAGTAATGCATGTTGATGGACCTTGTTTAGTAATAGCTGGAGCTGGTTCAGGTAAAACAAAAGTTTTAACAACTAGAATAGCAAATTTAATAGACCAAGGAATACCCTCCTATAATATATTGGCTATTACATTTACAAATAAAGCAGCTAAAGAAATGAGAGAAAGACTTGAAAAAATAGTACCAAACAATAATGCATTTGTTGGAACATTTCACTCTTTGGGAGTAAGAATAATAAGGGAAAACGCTAGCGTACTAGGACTTGATAGAACTTTTTCTATTGTAGATAGTGATGATGTATTATCAATTATAAAAAAAATATTAAAAGATAATGGTTATGATCCAAAAATGAATCAACCATCATATATAAGAAATAAAATAAGTTCAATAAAGAACGATATGTTAACACAAGATGAAATAGAAAGATTATTTATTCAACCTCAAGATAAGGTTGCAAAAGCAGTATATTATGAATATCAAGATGTACTAAGAAAAAATAATTCTGTAGACTTTGATGACTTATTAAGACTACCAGTAAAACTTTTTACTGAAAATAAAGATATACTAGAATCATATCAAGATAAATTTAAATATATACTAATAGACGAGTATCAAGACACAAATGAAGTACAATATAAACTATCAAAATTATTAGCTAAAAAGAATAAAAATATATTTATAGTTGGAGATCCAGATCAATCAATATATATGTTTAGAGGAGCTAATTTTAGAAACATATTAAACTTTGAAAAAGATTATAAAGATGCAAAAGTAATTCCATTAGAAGAAAACTATCGTTCAACAAGATATATATTAGATACTGCAAACTCAGTAATAAAAAATAATAAAGAACGAAAAGAAAAAAACTTATGGAGCAATAATGGAGATGGTACAAAAGTATCATATCTAAGAGCATACGATGGAAAACATGAAATACAATTAGTATTAGATGAAATAAAAAAATTAAAAGAACAAGGATATCAAAGTAAAGATTTTGGTGTTCTATACAGAACTAATGCACAAGCCAGACTTGTAGAAGAAATGTTCTTAAAATCAGGAGAACCATATAAAGTAGTAGGTAGTTATTATTTCTACTCTAGAAAAGAAATTAAAGACTTAATATGTTATTTAAGATTAATACTTAATAATGATGATGAAATTTCATTAAGAAGAGTAATAAACGTACCAAAAAGAGGAATTGGAGATGCAACAATAGCTAAACTAGAAATAGAAGCAAAAGAACAAAATACATCTATATTTCAAACAATATCTAAAGGTAAAGAATTAGCATTTAAAGAATTAATAAGAGATTTAACTCAAGAAAGTGATAATTTATCATTAACAGAATTAATTGAATTAATACTAGATAAATCTGGAATGAGAGCTGAACTTGAAGCAGATAAATCACTTGAAAATGAACTAAGATTAGATAACTTAGAAGAATTTAAATCTATTACACAAACATTTGAAGATAGAACAGGTTCTGAATCATTAGCTGATTTCTTAGAAGAAATAAGTTTAATAGCTGACGTAACAGAACATAAAGATGATGAAAATGTAGTTACATTAATGACAATTCATAGTGCTAAAGGATTAGAGTTTAAAGTAGTATTCCTAATTGGTATGGAAGATGGAATCTTCCCACATCAAAATTCATTTTTAGAAGAAGAAGGATTAGAAGAAGAAAGAAGATTATGTTATGTAGGTATAACTCGAGCAAGAGAAAAATTATATATTTCAAATGCTAAAAGAAGAATGTTATATGGTAAAGATGTTATAAATCCACCAAGTAGATTTATAAAAGAAATAGATAGCGAATTGCTAGATGTTAAAAACAATAATATGTTTGAAGAAGAAAAAATTAATAAAGAAGAATTATATAACGATAAAGAAGATGTTGAATTCCAAGCAGGTGACGTTATAATGCACTTAGTATATGGTAGAGGAGTTATTGTAGAAGTAAAAGGTGATTTTATAACAGTAGCATTTGCAAAGAATTTTGGCATAAAAAAATTAATGAAAACACATAAAAGCATAAAAAAGATATAAATAGATAGAAAGAAGGAAAGATTTATGCAATTAGTAATTATGGCTGCAGGAATGGGCAGTAGATTTGGAGGACTAAAACAAATAGCTCCAATGGGACCAAACGATGAATTTATCATTGATTATTCAGTTTATGATGCAATTAAAGCTGGATTTTCAAAAATAATTTTCATTATTAAAGAAGAAAACTATGATATTTTTAAAGAAACAATAGGTTCAAGAGTAGAACCACATATCGCAGTAGATTATGTATTCCAAAAAGCGGACAATATACCAAGTTTTGTTACAATCCCTGAAGATAGAGTAAAACCTTGGGGAACAGCACAAGCAATTTATTGTGCAAAAGATGCAGTAACTGAAAAATTTATTGTTATTAATTCAGATGACTTCTATGGAAGAGACGCATTTGAAGTTGCAGCAAAATTCTTGAAAGAATCAAATAATAATGAATATGCAACAATTGGATATAAAGTTGCAAATACAATGACAGAAAATGGTTCAGTTAAAAGAGGAGTTTTATCATTTGAAGATGGACTATTAACAAAAATTACTGAAAGTTCAATAGAAAGACAAGGAGATAAAATTATTGCTACTCCATTAAGTGGAGAACCAGCATTCGAAATTTCTTCAGATACATTAGTATCAATGAATATGTTAGCATTTGATCCTTCAATCTTTAAATATTTAGAAGAAAAAATGAATGTATTCTTTAAAGAAAATGAAGAAGATTTATCAAAATGCGAATTCTTAATCCCTGAAGTATTAAGTGAAGCTAATGAAGAAGGATATGCTAAAGTAAATGTATTAGATACAAGTGCTGTATGGTATGGTGTAACTTATAAAGAAGATACAGATAGTGTAAAAAGAGCTTTCAAAAATTTAGTTGAAAGTGGAGAATATCCAAATAACTTATGGAATTAATAGAGGAATAATATGAATCCACAAGAAAGAATAAAAAATCTTGTTGATACATTAAATAAAGCAAATGTTGAATATTATTTGAATGATAATCCTACATTAACAGATAATGAATATGACAGTTTATTAATGGAACTATTTAAACTAGAAGAAGAGTATCCAGGATTTAAACTTCCTGAATCTCCAACTAGTAGTGTAGGTACAAAAGTATTAGATCAATTTGCCAAGATAAAACATGGAACACCTATGTTTAGCCTAGCTGATGTTTTTAATGAAGAAGAAGTAGAAGCTTTTGTTACAAGAGTTGAAAAAGAAATAAAAAATCCAGAATTCACATGTGAATTAAAAATGGACGGTTTAGGAGTAAATCTAACATATAAAGATGGATTATTAGTATCTGCAGCAACTCGTGGAGATGGTGTAATTGGTGAAGATATAACAAATAATGTTAAAACAATTAAATATGTCCCAATAAGATTAAATGAACCAATAGATTTAGAAGTTCGTGGCGAAATATACATGACTAAAAAAAGCTTCGAAGAAGCAAATAAAAAAAGAGCAGCAAATGGTGAAGATTTATTCCAAAATCCAAGAAATGCAGCTGCAGGTTCAGCAAGACAATTAGACAGTAAAATAGCAAAAGAAAGAAAACTAGATGTATTACTTTATCATGTACCAAATACAACACAAAGTACACAATGGGAAACTTTAATGAAAATAAAAGAATTAGGACTACCAATAAATCCATATTCTAAAAAAGTTCATAACTTCAAAGAAATAAAAGAATTCATAGAAGAGTGGACTGAAAAAAGACCAACATTACCATATGAAATAGATGGTATCGTTATAAAACTAAATGATATAGCAGGTCAAAGAAAAATGGGAAATACAGCTAAATATCCAAGATGGGCAGTAGCATATAAATTCCCTGCTGAAAAAGTTGTAACACAACTAGAAGATATAATATTTACTGTAGGAAGAACTGGTCAAATAACTCCTAATGCAGTATTATCTCCGGTTAAAGTTGCAGGTAGTACAATAAGAAGAGCTACACTACATAATGAATCATATATAAGAGAAAAAGACTTACGTATTGGTGATTTTGTTGTTATTCACAAAGCAGGAGATGTAATCCCTGAAGTAGTAGAACCAGTATTAGAAAGAAGAAAAAATGTTAAATTTTTTGAAATGATACATGAATGCCCTATATGTAATAGTAAATTAGAAAAATCTGCATCAGGAATAGATTACCTATGTCCAAATGGTAAATGTCCAGCTAGAAATATTGAAGGATTAGTTCATTATGTTTCTAGACCAGCAATGAATATTGATGGACTTGGTGATGCTATTATTGAAGATTTCTATAATATGGGAATCATTACAAAAATAGAAGACATCTACGAATTAAAAAATAAAAAAGAACAATTAATTGAATTAGAAGGATTTGGAAACAAATCAGTAGATAATTTAATTACAAGTATAGAAGCAAGTAAATCAAATTCACTTGAAAGATTATTATTTGCTATTGGAATTCCAGGTATTGGTGCTAAAACAGGAAAAGTATTAGCAAAAAAATACAATACAATGGATAACTTAATATCAGCTTCATTAGAAGAATTAACTGATATAAAAGACATAGGTTCTATATTAGCAAATAACATAATTGATTATTTTGCTAATGAAAGAAATAAACAATTAATTGAAAATTTAAAAAATATTGGAATTAATATGGAATATAAAGGAGAAAAAACTCTAAATAATCCATTAATTTCAAATAAAAAAATAGTAATAACTGGAACTATAAGTTTTATGACTAGAGATGAAATAAAAGCTTTAATAGAAAAATATGATGGAACATCAGTTGATTCTGTAAGTAAAAAAACTGATATAGTTATAGTAGGAGAAGCTCCAGGTAGTAAATATGAAAAAGCTCAAAAACTAGGAATAGAGATTTGGGATGAAAACAAATTAAAAGAAGTTATAGATTCACTATAACTTCTTTTCTAATTCACAAATATACTTTTCATCTAAATCAAATAATTTTAAATATTGCTTTAAAAAATATAATTTTTCTCTATCACTAGTAAAAATCATATCAGCGAATTTTAAAGCTTTAGTAACATTAACATTATTAAAACTATTAAGTATTTTATTATAATGATAACATTCACTTACATTTAATAAAGAACAATAACTATCAAAATTATAATTTTGTAATTTATATCTATTATATTCATTGTTAATATAATCTAAATCAATTCTTCCAGAATAAATAGCATCAATAATACTAGCAATAATACAAATATTATTTTGAGCAATAACTGGATCTAAAGTACCATTAAAACATCTTATTTCAATTTGGTCACTATCATTAGGTTGATTATCCTTTTTATTAATATCTCTGTACATAAATTCTTCAAAATTAACAAAGTTTTTTAAGGCTAATTCTTTAGAAATGAAAGTTTTAAACTTTTGTTTAGATACTAATTTTGATTTATCTAGATAATCAATAAATTTAGAAAATCTAGAAGGGCAAGAAATAGAAGCGTAATTATATTGATCTATTGATGCTTTGATATAACTTCTAGGAATATCGCTATAACCATAGCCGAATTTATATAATATTGGTTCAAAAACAACTAGTATTTTTAACAAAGTAGATAAATCTTTAGTACTTCTAATTAAATGAGTTCCAACATGGACATGATTAGAAGTATTATCACCAATAGTAGCACCAGATTCATTTAATAAAACAAACAATTTATAAAAATAATCCCAGTGTTCTTTAGTATCATTCATAACTGGAGTAATAACTTCAGCATCAACAGTTATATCATCAGATATCATATACATATACTTAGTTTTATCTATTTTTTCATCTAAATTAAATTTTCTGATTTTTCTAAACATATCGATAACATCTACACTATTAGTTTCTATTTCTGAACCAAAACATACTTCTGGTGAAATATTTAATCTTTCTCTAAAATTAAAAGGAAGGGTATTTATTTTATATAATAAATCGCTTAATTCACACTTGTTTAATGTTGATAAATATGTGCTCACAAAAATACCCCTTTCATAGTTGAAATTTATAATAGAATAAACATATTAAATAGTCAAGATAGAATATTCTAGATTATTGCTTAAAAGACTATAATGTAGTATAATTTAATTACATTTTAAGAGGTGAAAAAGGATGAAAGAAATTAAAAAATTTTATAATGAACATCGTATTTTTACAATCCTAATGGCATTAGTAATAGTTTGTTTTATATTAATTATTACAGTATTAATTCAATGCTTTTATGTAGGAAAAGGAAAAGATAAATATGGAGCTAGATTAGAAGGAATAGAACAACGTGAAATTTCTTCTGAAACAAGAAAAGATATTGAAGACAAATTAGTTCAAGAAGGAATTATTTCTCAAGCAAATATTACTATTCAAGGAAAAATAATTTATATTAAATTAGTTTGTACTCCAGAAGCTGATCTAGTTGAAGCACAAGGAATTGCTCAAAAATCATTAGAATACTTTAGTGAAGATGAAGTTACATTCTATGATTTTGCATTTACTTTAACAAAAGCAGCAACAGAAACAAATGATTCATTCCTAATTGAAGGATCATATAATTCACATGGTTCAGGATTTAGTTGGAATTTAAATCGTCAAGTGATTGAAGAACCTATAGTAGAGGAATAATTATGAAAAAGAATACAAAAAAAGTAATAGCAATAGTTCTCTTAATTTCATTAATTGTAATTGGTGGAACATACGCAACATATAAAACTGTAAGTGATGAAAATAAACTTACAGTAGAAGAAAAAGAATGGATTACTGCCAATAAAAATGTTGTTCAAAATGTATATGTTTTAAATAACGTAGACGTATTTGGTAAAAATGGTAGTGGTCTACTTTATGATTTTATTAAAGATTTAGAAACAGAATATGAATTAAATGTTAACTTAATAACATATAATTATGGTGAAGAAGTTGGAAATAAATCATTCCAAATAGTATATGATGTTCCAGAAGATGACGTATTATTCTATACAGAACATTATGTAATTATTAGTAAAACAAAAACTGATTTCACATCATTATCTAGCTTAGCAAACAAAAAAATAGGTATTCTAAGTAGAGATGAAAAAATCATTAATAAATATTTAAATGATGTTAATAAAGTATCTTTAGTACCTTATGAAACATCTACAGATTTATTTGAAAAATTAAATGAAAACAATGAAATAGAATATGCATTAATACCATTAGAAGAAAACCTTACTTCAATCTTAACTGCTAATTATTTTATTGATTATCATGTAAATGATTTAAATAAATATATAATATATGATAATAATGACGATACATTTAGTAATATCTTAAAAAAATACTATTCAAAATGGTCAAAGAAAAAACAAGAAGAAGTATTTAATACTAATGAATTAAAAACATTTGTTGAAGCATTAACAATTTCAGATAAGGAAATTAATAATATTCAATCAAATACATATAACTATGGATTTATCAATAATAGTCCATATGAAGTATTAATTAGTGGATCATACGGTGGAATTGTAAGTGAATATCTATCAAAATTCCAAGCATTTAGTGGTACAGAAATAACATTTACAAAATATAATTCATTCAGTAAATTCACTGAAGCTATTGCTAATAATAAAATAGATATATTCTATAATTACTATAATTTAGATACAGATTATACACAAATAAACTCATTAATGAATATAACTTTTGTTATTGCAAGTAAAGAAAACAATGATTTAGTAATTAATTCAATTAGATCATTAACTAATAAAACAGTATATGTATTAAAGAATAGTTTATTAGAAAAATATTTAACATCACTTGGTGGTATAAATATCAAAACATATTCAAATGAAAAAGAATTAAGAAAAATATCTAAAAAAGATAATATTATTGTATTAGATAAAGAAACATATAACTATTACAATAAATCAATATTATCTAGTTATAATGTTAGATACGAAAATACATTATCTGATACATATAATTTCTATGTTAAAAATAATGAAACATTTACAATTTTATTTAATAAATATATTCAAACATTAGATCCAGAACAATTAAGAGTTAATGGTATATATAACCATTCAATTACAATTAAATCTGGAACAATACTAGGAAAAGTTGCAAGATATTCAATTATTGTAGTTCTTGTATTTATAATAGTATTATATTTAACATATAAATCTACTAAGAAAATAAAAATATCTAAAAAGATTAAAAAAGAAGATAAGATGAAATATATCGATCAATTAACTTCATTAAAAAACAGAAATTACTTAAATGAAAACATTCAAAATTGGAATAAAAATACTATTTATCCTCAAGCAACAATAATTATAGATTTAAATCAAGTTCAAACTATTAATGATACATTAGGTTATGAACAAGGTGATAATCAAATTAAAGCTGCAGCAAATGTATTAATAAAAACACAATTAGATAATACAGATATAATGAGAACAGATGGTAATGAATATTTAATTTATTTAGTAGGATATCAAGAAAAACAAGTAGTAAGTTACATTAGAAAATTATATAAAGAATTTAAAAATTTACCATATGAACATGGAGCTGCTATAGGATATAGCATGATAACAAATGATATGAAAACTATAGAAGACGCAATCAACGAATCAGTTGAAGATATGCGTAATAAAAAAGAAGAATTAGAAGCCGAAGAAGATAATAAATAATGAAAAAATTCTTCTCAAGATTTTGGGACGCATTTTGGCGTCCTGAAATGCTTATCTTGCCTGGACAAGTAGCATTTTTCTTATTCTTATCATTAGTACCAACAATTACATTGATTGGTTATACATGTTCATATTTAAATATTTCAAACGATATAATATCAACATTAATTACAAAAGGATTTGGTGCTAGTACATCATCATTGATAACACCGTTAATTACAAATACAAATATAAGTCCAGCATTCTTTATTACATTAGGATTTGGATATTTTGTAGCATCTAATGGAATGTCATCAATAATTGTTGCATCAAATACAATATATGGTATAAAAGATTCAGGATTCTTTAAAAGAAGACTAAAAGCTATTATAATGGAAATAGTAATAGTGCTCCTATTACTATTCGTTGTAGTAGTACCGTTATTAGGAAATATAATAATTAATATATTACATTATTTTAATATTGATGCTCATACTACAGAAGTAGTAGCAAATACATTAAGTTTCTTAAGAGGTCCTTTCTCATGGGTTATTATATTTATATTTATAAAAATAATATATACATTAGCACCAGATAAAAAAGTACCAAGTAGAAAAGTTAATGGAGGAGCTTTCTTCACATCATTAGGATGGATATTATTAACATATGGATATTCATATTATATTAATCATTTTGCAAATTACTCAGTATTATATGGCTCATTAGCCAATATAGTTATACTAATGTTATGGTTCTATTTTTTAGCATATATTCTTGTTATTGGTATGGCAATGAACTATCATGAAGAATTAGAAAAAACAGGTGTAATAGAAGTACAAAAAGTAATTGCTGAATCAGCTAATAGTGCATCAATATATGGTGATGAAACAGAAATATTAACAAAAAAAGAAGTTAAAAATAAGTAAAGTACCTTTACTTATTTTTTTTGTCTATAGTATAATAAAAACTGGTGATAAAAATGGAAGAAGTAATAAAATATTTAGTAGAAACATTAAGTTTAAAAGAAGAACAAATAAAAACAGTTTTAGCAATGTTAGCTGAAGGAGCAACTATACCATTTATAGCACGTTATCGTAAAGATGCTACAGGAAATCTTAATGAAGACCAAATAAGAGCTATAGAAGAACAATATAAATATCAAGAAAACTTATTAACAAGAAAACAAGATGTAATAAGATTAATTGATGAAAAAGGAATGTTAACTCCAGAAATAGAAGCTAACGTTATGAAATGTACAAAGCTAACAGAAGTAGAAGATATATACAGACCTTATAAAGAAAAGAAAAAAACAAAAGCAAGTGAAGCTATAAAGAATGGATTAGAACCATTAGCAAAAATGATTATGTCATTTCCAACTACTGGGGACTTAAACAGTATGGCCAAAAAATTCTTAAACGAAAATGTTAAAGATGAAGCAGCTGCTTTAGAAGGTGCAGGATACATTATCGCAGAATGGATAAGTGATAACGCAGCTTATCGTAAATGGATCAGAACAAATGTAATGATTAACGGAATAATAACTTCAAAAAAGAAAAAAGATGCAGAAGATGAACATAAATTATATGAAATGTATTATGATTTCCAAGATAAAGTTAAGACTATTAAACACTACCGTGTATTAGCCTTAAATAGAGGAGAAAAAGAAAAGGTTTTAACAGTATCTATAGATATGGATAATGAAACAATAGAAAACTATTTAGAAGGAAAATTAATAAGAAATAAAGATTCATTTGTTGTAGATTTAGTAAAAGCTTCTATTAAAGACTCTCTAAAAAGATTAATACTACCAAGTATTGAAAGAGAAGTAAGAAGTGAAATATCTGAAAAAGCAGAAACACTAGCAATAGAAACATTTAGTACTAATTTAGAACATCTATTATTAACAAGACCAATTAAAGGAATGACAGTATTAGGATTTGATCCTGGATACGTTAATGGTTGTAAATTAGCTGTTATAGATCAAAATGGTACATATTTAGATTCAACAGTAGTAAAACCATTCTTAAATGGAGCAAAACAAGATGAGTATATTAAAGCTAGTAAATTAATTATTAAGAATCTAATAGAAAAATATCATGTAGATATTATTTCAATAGGTAATGGAACAGCATCAAGAGAATCAGAAAAAATGTGTGCTGAAATGATTAAAGAATATAATTTACCATGTAAATATGTAATAACATCTGAAGCAGGTGCATCTATTTATAGTGCATCAAAACTAGCTATAGATGAATTCCCAGATTTAGCAGTTGAAAAAAGAAGTGCTGTATCAATAGGAAGAAGATTACAAGATCCGCTATCAGAATTAGTTAAAATAGATCCAAAATCTATTGGTGTTGGAGAATATCAATACGATGTTAACCAAAAACAATTAGGAGAAGCATTAGATTTTACAACATCAAAAGTAGTAAATGAAGTAGGTGTTAATGTTAATACAGCATCTAAATCTATATTAAAATACGTATCAGGTTTAACTAAATCAGTAATTGATAAATTATATGATTATAAAGAACAACATAAAATAACTAGTAGAGAAGAAATAAAGAAAATAAAAGGTATTTCTGATAAAGTATATGAACAATCAATTGGTTTCTTAAGAATACCAGATGGAACAAATCCATTAGATAGAACTGGTATCCATCCAGAAAGCTACGATTTAACAAATAAACTATTAGAAAAATTAAACTTAGATATTAAAGATATTAATAAAGAAGAATTTAAAGAAACACTAACAAATCAAAATACAGTTAAATTAGCAGAAGAATTAAATTCAGAATACTACACAGTAGAAGATATTATTAAAGAATTATTAAATCCTGGTTTAGATCCTCGTGATGAATTAGAAGCACCAATTCTAAAAAGTGATGTATTACATATCGAAGATTTAAAAGAAGGAATGGAACTTCAAGGAACAGTAAGAAACGTTGCATCATTCGGAGCGTTCGTTGATATTGGATTACATGATGATGGATTAATCCATATATCAAAAATGAGTAAATCATTTGTTAAAAACCCTAATGACATAGTACATGTTGGTGATATTGTTACTTGTTATGTAGACAGTATTGATTTAACAAAACAAAAAGTACAATTATCATTAATAAAAAATTAAGAATATAGTAAATATATTCTTTTTTTTATGATATAATAACTAACTGAAAAAGGTGAAAATATGAAAAAATTAAACATTAATCCAATATTATATTTATCAATATCTATACTGTATTTAGAATTGATTATGAAAAATATAATAACTAAAAATATAATTAATAATGAAATAATATTATTGATAATCTTTTTATTGCCATTAGTATTATTATTAACAATATTAACAAAAGCATTTAATAAAATAGTAAATAAAATAATAATGTTCATAACTATGATCTTATTAACAGTATATTTTGAAGTACAATTAATTTTCTATATATTATTTTCAGTACCATTTTCATTTTCAACTATAAGCTTAGCAGACCAAGCTTCGGATTTTTCTAATATTGTTATTGATACAATAAAAACAAATATTTTAACATTTACTCTTTTATTAATACCATTAATATTTTTAATATTATTCTATAAGAAAATAAATACAGAAAGATATAACAAATATCAAATTATAACATTAATCATTATGTTTATAACTTCATACTTATCAACATTTGCCTACTTATTACCTAATAAAAACGAATCCAATTCATTATATAAATTATATTTTAATACAGACGATGCTGAAAGAATAATAAATAATTTTGGACTTTTAAACTATACTAAAATTGATATAAAAAGAGATTTAATTGGTTACGAACAAGAATTAACAATAGGATTTAATGAAACAGAATCAGAAATGCCTCCTGTAGAAATAGAAGAAGGAGAAGAAATAATAGATTATGGATATAATCAATTAGAATTAAACTTTGAAGAATCAGATAATAATACAATTAACCAATTAAATAATTATATTCAAAATAAACAATCTTCAAATAAGAATGAGTATACAGGAATGTTTGAAGGAAAAAATTTAATATTTATATTAGCTGAAGGATTTAACGAAATAGCAGTAGACGAAGTTAGAACTCCAACATTATATAAAATGATAAATACAGGATTTAATTTTACAAATTTTTATTCTCCAGTATTCTTATCAACAACTGGTGGAGAATTCCAAGCTACAACAGGATTAATTCCAACACAAGAAACATTAAAAGCTTGGAAAGAAAAAACTCCAACAATTAGTTATGCTATTGGTAATTCATATGCTAATAAAGGATATAGAACATATAGTTTCCATGATTGGACATATACTTACTATAAAAGAAATATTACAATGCAAACTTTAGGATTTACAAATTATTTAGGATGCGGTAATGGATTGGAAAAAAGAATGAGGTGTTCATGGTTACCAAAAGATAGTGAAATGATAAATGTAACATTTGGTGACTATGCAAATATGGAAGGTCCATTTGCAACTTACTATGTAACTGTAAGTGGACATTCACCTTACAATAATAGTGACAATATAGCAAAAGAATATTTGTCAAACTTAGAAGGAACATCATATAGTTCACAAGTAAAATACTACTTAGCAGCTCAAATGGAACTTGACAAAATGTTAGAACAATTAGTGTTAAAACTAACAGAAACTGGTGAATTAGACAACACAGTAATAGCTCTAGTAGGAGATCATTATCCATATACACTGTCAACTGAAGAAGTAAATGAAGTATCAAGTTATGAAAAAGATGGTACAATAGAAGTAAATAGAAGTAACTTCATTATTTGGAATAGTCAAATTGAAGAACCTATTGTTGTAGATAAAGTTGGAAGTCAAATAGATGTATTACCAACATTATTAAATTTATTTGGTATTGATTATGATTCAAGATTAATAGTTGGACAAGATATATTAAGTAACTACGAAGGAATAGCAATATTCTCAAACAGAAGTTGGGTAACAGATTACGGATGGTACTATGTATCACAAAAAAGATTTGTTTTAAAAGAAGGAAAAACATTAGAAGATCAAGAAGCATATATCAACAGAATAAATAATAGAGTAGCTAATTCATTTAGTGTAAGTAAAATGATATTAGATACAAATTACTACAACTATATATTAAACAAATAGAGGTGATATTATGTGTGGAATAGCAGGATATGTAAGTAACACAAAACCAAAGAAAAAAATACTAAAAGCAATGACTGACAGAATAGCTTATAGAGGACCAGATGCAGAAGGATTCTATTTAGATGATAACGCAGCTTTAGGACATAGAAGATTATCAATAATCGATTTAAGTACAGGTAATCAACCTATATATAATGAAACTAAAGATATAGCTATAGTATTTAATGGTGAAATATACAACTATCAAGTTTTAAGAGAAGAATTAATATCCAAAGGACATAAATTCATTACAAAGTCTGATACAGAAGTATTAGTTCATGGATATGAAGAATGGGGACATAAGCTTACAAAAAAATTAAGAGGTATGTTTGCATTCGCAATATGGGATAAAAATAAAAAAGAACTATATATGGCAAGAGATCAATGGGGAATTAAACCATTATATTATTATGAAACAGATAACTCATTATTATTTGCTTCAGAAATAAAAGCATTCCTAGATCATCCAGAATTTAAAAAAGAATTTAATGATAGAATTCTATCAGCTTATTTATGTTTTAATTCTACACCAACAGAAGAAACTTTCTTTAAAGGTGTATTTAGATTAGAACCAGGATATCAATTAGTATATAAAAATGGTAAAAAGAAAATAGAACAATTCTTCCATATGGAATTTAAAGAAACAAATAAACCTATGGAACAAATCGTTGAAGAAATAGATAAAGCTATGAAAGATTCAGTTAAACATCATGAAATAGCAGATGTTGAAGTAGGATCATTTTTATCTAGTGGTATAGATTCATCATATTTAGTTTCAATTGCTAAACCAGATAAAACATATACAGTAGGATATGATAATCCAAAATATGATGAAATATCTTACGCTAAAGATTTAGCAAAAAAATTAAATATAGATAATAAATCTAAAAAAATAACCAAAAAAGAATACATGAAAGCATTCTCTAATATTATGTATCATATGGATGAACCATTAGCAGATCCATCAGCAATTGCATTATACTTTGTTGCACAAATAGCTGCAAAAGATGTTAAAGTAGTTATGTCTGGTGAGGGTGCAGATGAATTCTTTGGTGGATATAACACATATAAAGAAGAAATAGATCAAAGCTGGTATATGAAAATACCATATCCAATAAGACATGCTGCTTCACGTATTGCTGGATTATTTCCAGAAGTAAGAGGATTTAATTTTGTATATAGAAGAGGTATGAAATTAGAAGATTATAATATAGGTTTAGGGAGAGTATTCAGAGATGAAGAAGCTATGAAAATTGTTAAACCAAAAAATCAAATTCATACAAGAGATATTGTTGCTCCATTCTATAAAGAATTTAGTGATAACTCAAATATAGTAAAAAGACAAGTAATCGATTTCTATTTTTGGTTAGTTAGAGATTTTCTACATGCAGTAGATAGAAACACAATGATGTTTGGTTTAGAGGCAAGAACACCATTCCTAGACTTAGAAGTGTATGAGGTAGCTAGACAATTACCAGTTAGTGCTAAGATAAATAAACAAACAACAAAACCAGCATTAAGAGAAGCTGCTAAAAAAGTAATTCCTAACGAATCATATAAAAAGAAAAAATTAGGTTTTCCAGTACCATTAAGAGAATGGATAAGAGAAGACGATTTATATAATGATATTAAAAAGAAATTTAATTCACCTGTAGCAAAAAAATATTTTGATACTAAGAGAATTAATAAATTACTAGAAGATCATAGATCAAAGAAAAAAGATTGTTATAAAAAAGTATGGGCAATCTATACATTCCTTGTTTGGTATGATCAATTCTTTAAAGAAGCATAATAGCTTCTTTTTTTGTGGAATTAAATGTAAAATTTTATCTAAAGTGTGGATTATAATAAGTAGTAAGATATATAATATAAGTAATATAATTTATATAGAGGTGAAAATGATGATTAACATAAAAATCGATTCAAGAAAAGTTAAACCAGGAGATATATTTGTAGCATTACCAGGTGCTACAGTTGATGGACATGATTATATAGATAAAGCAGTAGAAAACGGCGCAGTAAAAGTAATAGTAGAACATGATGTTGAAACTACTGTAGAAAAAGAAATAGTTGAAAATACAAATAAATGGTTAACAGATTACGTTAGCAAAAATTATGGTAAAGAAATAAATGAAATGAATTTAATTGGTGTAACCGGAACAAATGGAAAAACAACTACAGCATATTTAACATATCAATTGTTAAATAAACTAGGTTCAAAAACTGCATATATTGGAACAATAGGATTTTATCTTCCAGATGAAGAATTTATTGAATTACCAAATACAACTCCTAATATATTAGATTTATATGAACTAATGTTAGAAGCTAAAGAAAAAGGATGTAAAAATGTAATGATGGAAGTATCATCACATGCATTACATCAAGAAAGAGTAAAAGGTATTAATTATAAAGTAGCAGCATTTACAAATCTTACACAAGATCACCTAGACTATCATTTAACAATGGATAATTACTTAGAAGCTAAAAAATTAATATTAAAACAATTAGATGGTCCAATGATTATAAATGCTGATGACCCATATGCTTCTAAATGGATAGATAGTTATGAAAATACAAAAACATACGGATTTGAAGGAACTGATTATAAGATAATTTCATATGAAGATACTTTAAAAGGAACAATAGTTAAATTTAAAACTCCAGAAAAAAATTATGAAGTTGAAACAAATTTAAAATCAAAATTTAATGTATATAACTATATGACTACATTATCTATTGTAAATAATTTAGGATACAGTATTGAAGAAATAATAGATACAACAAAAGATATTTATCCACCAAAAGGTAGATGCGAAATAATACCAGTAAAAGAAGGTATAGCTGTAATAGATTACGCACATACACCAGATGCAGTAGAAAAAATAATAGATGCATTTAATGAACATAAAAAAGGTAAGATAATAACAATAGTAGGTTGCGGTGGAGATAGAGATCCTAAAAAAAGACCAATAATGGGCCGTATAGCAACTGAAAATAGTGATTATGTAGTATTTACTAGTGACAACCCTAGAACAGAAGAACCACAAGCTATTATGGATGATATTCTAGCTGGAGTTAATACAAATAATTATGAAGTAGAACTTGATAGAAGAAAAGCAATAGTTATAGCTTTAGATAAAATTGAAAAAGATGATGTAGTACTAATTTTAGGTAAAGGACACGAAGATTATCAAATAATTGGTCATGAAAAAATTCACTTAGATGACGCAGAAGAAGTACAAAAATACATAAATTCTTTAAAATAATAAGAAAATAGCGAAAAAATCGCTATTTTTTTAAAAAAAGTAGGCAAAAACACTTGCATTTATACAAAAAAATAGTATAATTTAAATTGCCTACTTGATTTGCGGATGTAGTTTAATGGTAGAGCTTCAGCCTTCCAAGCTGATAACGTGGGTTCGATTCCCATCATCCGCTCCATTAGAAATTAACTAGTCGAAAGACTAGTTTTTTTTTGTGCATAATTATATGATATAATCAATCATAGGAGAAGTTTATATGAATAATAATTATATTGAATTAACAAACGTAACAAAACTATATGGTAGATTTGCAGCACTTAATAATGTTAACTTAGTACTACAACCTGGACATATAGTAGGCTTGTTAGGACCAAATGGTAGTGGTAAAACTACAATGTTAAAAACACTTATGAAAATAATAAGAAATCAAACTGGTACAGTAAAAATATGTGGAATGGATGTATCTTATGAAACAAGAAAATATATTTCATTTATGCCAGATAGAGAATTTTTATATAAAACAATGAAAGTAAATGACGCTATTAAATATTATCAAGAAGCATTCACTGATTTTGATATAAATAAATGTAACTATTTATGTGAAAAATTAGGACTTGATAGAACAGCTAATTTAGAAAGTTTATCTAAAGGTAACAAAGAAAAAGTTGTACTAATGTTAACATTAGCAAGAAATACACCTATATATCTATTAGATGAACCATTAGGAGCATTAGATCCTGTTATAAAGAATCAAATGCTAACTGTAATAAAAGAATGCAGTACACCATCAAATCTAATAATAATATCTACACACTTAATTAAAGATACTGAAGATATATTAGATCAATTAGTATTCTTAAAAAATGGTACTGTAGCAGCAAATGCTTTTAAACAAAGTATTATCGATACTGGAAGAACAATAGAACAATATTATTTGGAGGTGTTTGCAAATGCTTAATTATATTAAATGGGAATTATTAAATGAATTAAAAGCTAAAAAATACGTATTATTATTTGTAGCAGCAATATTCTTTATTAATATTGTAACAGATCCAGAAGGAATATTTGCATTCTTATTCGGATTAGTATTAATATGCTCAATGCTTATGGCATATGCATATGGTACTAACAAAGTACTAAATAGCTATAAAAAACAAACATTCTTACTAGAAAGCATGATTCCATTGTCTCCTAAAAAAATATTATTATCCAAATATATATTAGCAATTATATATAATGTATTTTGTGCAGTAGTATTCTTAATTGGAATACAAATATCTCTAGCTAAAGTAGATATAAATCTGATTGAAACAATAATGAAAGAATTAGCACATATTGATAGTGATGTTAAAGAAATGATATTCCAATTCTTCGTATTCTTAATGTCATCATCAATAACATTCACATCTGTAATTACATTATTATATATTGCATTTAAATCTATAGTACCTAAAATGGGTGGTGCATCAGTTATTGCATGGCTAACTGGTATATTCTGTTATTCATTTGTAATGGAATTCATAAATGAAATGATTGGAAATTCATCTTCATATGATACAATTCTATATATAGAATCATTGATATTATTATGCGTTACTGCTGCATCATATTTCTTAACTTCATGGTTTATTGAAAATAGATTAGAAATATATAATTAAAAAAAGATTAGTCACTGACTAATCTTTTTATTTGTATCTTAACTTTTTAATAATACCTTCTTCTTTAACTGGTGTAAAAGAATCACACTTACTAATAAAACTTTTTTTATTAGTTTGATATTCCGATAATTCTCTTGCCTCTAAAATAGCATCAATGATTTCAACAGGTAATTTACCACTTTGATATAAATGACTAAATGATACTTTTCCATTTTCATCTAATTCACTACAAATTGATTTAACAATAAATCTTAATTTAATATAAAAATCATCAGTATCTTTATCTTTTGGATAAACACATGTTTCATCAACAAATTTTTTAGTAATACCAAATAAATGTAAATTGTGTTTTAAAAATGTATCAGAAAAGTAAATATTTTTTATAGCGATTGCATCATCATAATATAGTAAATAATTAAAACCATAAAATTCAAGAATTTCTTCTAATGAACAAGCACCAGTAACAAATAAGCTATCTTGATCAATATTATCATTGTAACCAAAAATAGGATAAAGAGGAGATTTATATAATAAATCTACAGCATTATTATCTTCATTTTTAGAAAATAATATTGTTCTATATTTTTCACAATTAACTATACTTAAATCATCAGTTAATTTGCTCCCATTTTTTAATTTAACAACACTACCAACATATATTGAATTGCGTGTTACTCTATAATCTTTTGTACCTTCATTCACAATTGTTGCCATAATAACACCCCTTGCAAATGGTATTATAGCAAAAATAAAACAATAAGTTAATAAAAAAATAAACATTATGATATAATGATATCAGAATAAGGTGAGTATATGAAAAATATAAAAAAAATACTATTTATATTAGCACTTATGTGTTTTCCAAATATTGTATTCGCATACACAATCAATAGATGCGATACATACGTAAATGTAACAAAAGATAAAATAACATATCGTGATACAATTACAGCATCTTTTGATAAACCAAATACTAAAATAGAAAAAAACATTGATAAAAAATCTAAAAACATTAATGTAAGTTCGTCTTATAATAATGAAGATTCTAAAATAATAATTGATAGTAATAATTATGATAATCATAAATATACAATTAGAAATGAAATAGATAATAAAAACAATGAAATATATAAAATAAAAATTTCTAATGATTACAATGCAAATATAAATATATTTAATTACGATATAGATTTACCATTTGAAACAAAAGAAGAAAATATTAAATTTTACTTAAATGGCAA
The DNA here is from genome assembly GCA_016296185.1 of Bacilli bacterium. Lineage (GTDB taxonomy): Bacteria > Bacillota_I > Bacilli_A > RF39 > UBA660 > Coprovivens. Next base: position 31,585 of record JAEDJT010000003.1, on the reverse strand, counting down.
TGAATTAAAAGATATAAAATTTGAAGTAGAAAAGAATAAAATAACAGGTTCATATACAACACTAAAAGAAAATGATGAATTAATAGTAGAAGTAAGAAAAAATGATATTTTATTAAGTGAAACATTAACTAAATTAAGTATTATAGGTCCAATTATATTTGTAATGATAAGTTACGTATTATGGTTAATATTTGGCAAAGATAGAGGAATAAAAATAGAAAAAACATCTATAGTGCCAAAGAAAGAAAATCCATTAGAATTAGCTTTAATGTATAACGGAAAATGTACAACTAAAGATATAGTTTATATGATCTTAGAATTAGCGAATAAAGGATATATAAAAATAATAGAAAAGAATAAAAATTTTACGTTTATAAGAACAAAACAATACAATGGTAGTAATTATAAAGAATCAGTATTATTTAAATCAATTTTTAGAAAAAATATTTCTGGTGGCTTATCAGAATATATAAATATGTTAACTAATAAAAATGATAATAAAAGAATAGAATATTTAAATGAAATATCATTAAATGATTTAAGAAACAGAATGAGATATATAACAAACGAAGTATTACTACTATCAAATTCTGATGAAGAAAAAAATAAATATTTTGAAAAAGAAGCAGAATCAAAGAAAGTAATACTATCAACAATGATTGCATTAATTCTAGTGTTGGTTACAAGTATTCCTTTTATAGAATTAAATATGATTAACTTAATTCCAATATCAGTAATGTTTAGTATAGTAACTTTATTAGAATTAATTAATATTTCTGAAAGAGTAGTTGTAACTAATCTTAAATATGAAAAGAAAATGTTACCAATTATTGGATTAGTTATAATATGGGGAATATTAATAACAATTATATTAAAAATGAAAAAAGTATATATACTATCTTATATAATTGGCATTATTAGCTCATTATCAATTCTAGTATTATACAAATATATGCCAAAAAGAACTATATATGCAACTAGAGAAATGGGAAAAGTAGAAGGATTTAAACAATTTATAAATACATGTAAAGATGAAGAATTAAAAAGAGTATTAGAAACTAATGAAAACTATTATTATGATGCATTACCATATACATTTATAACAAGTTGTAATAATAAATTAACAACAAAAGCCAAAAAACAAAATATAAAACAACCAGAATGGTATGAATTTGATGGAGAATTCACAATTCAAAAATTTAATAATAGTATAGGAAGACTAATAAGTTCAATAATAAATGATGAAGAGAAATAATCTTCATCATTTTTTTATAAAAAATTACTATACAAATTTGACAAAATCATTGTATAATAATATAGAGGGTAAAAATAAAAGATATGGAGGTATAGTTATGGATGCAGTAATTCCAAAACCGGTCAATGAAGCATTAACATTACTATATGACAAAGACTTTGAAGGTTATGTCATTGGTGGAACTGTTCGTAATTTAGTAATGGGCGAAAAACCAAAAACTTATGATATCAGTACAAATGCGACAATGTCAGATATTAAACGAATCTATAAAAACTATCGTACATATCTAACAGGTGAAAATAATAAAACATTATATATTGTAAATCCAAAATTCCCAATGAAAATAACTCAATATAGAACAAAAGAAAATACCCTTGAAGCTGATTTAGCAACTAGAGACTTCACAATGAATGCATTAGCGTTATCAGATGAAGATGGATTAATAGATTATAGTACAGGATTGTTAGATATCAATAATCGTATTATTAGATTAAATGGTGATGACGATACTATATTTCAAGATGATCCATTAAAAATACTAAGAGCTATTAGATTATCAGCTGAATATTTAATGAAAATAGATAAACAAACAATTGAATATATGTTTGAAGACAAAGAATTATTAAAAGATGTAGCTCCAGAAAGAGTAAGAGATGAAATAAGTAAATTACTAGTAACAAGAAGAGCTGACTTTTATATAAAGAAATATTTTGAAATATTCTTAGAAGTAATTCCTGAATTAGCATTACTTGAAGGATTTGATCAAAATGATAGTCATCATATATATGATGCGTTAGAACATACATTAGTAGCTATGAAAAACATTGATTCAACATTAGAATTAAGATTAGCTATTTTATTCCATGATATTTCTAAACCATTTACTGCAGTAAGAAAAGAAGATGGAACAACAGAATATAAAGATCATGCTAAAAAGAGCGCAGAAATGGCTCGCGAAATATTAAATAGATTAAGATTTAGTAAAAAAATAATTCAAAAAACAATTAAGTTAATTGAAAATCATGATTATAAATTCTCAGATAAAGATGTTAAAGTTAAAGAATTCTTAAATAGATTTGGAACAGAAGATATTGAAGATTTATTTAAACTTAAAAAAGCAAATTTCTATGCCAAAAATCCAGCATATGCTACAGATTTAATAAACATAGACAAAGATTATGAAAGAGTAATGTCATTAGCTAAAAAATCATCATTTATAAAGAAAAATGAAATGAAATTAAATGGTAGTGATTTAGTTAATATGGGTTTAGAACAAGAAGAAGTAGGTAGAGTATTAAATGACCTATATTCTAAAGTTCTAAATGGTGATGTTAAAAATAACAGAGATAAATTAATATCATATGTTATTAATAATATTCTTCCTCAAGATGACAATACAGAAATAATATTCAAAAAAGTTGCATAAAAAAAGAGTATTAAATACTCTTTTTTTTATCCATTATAATCATCTTCAAAAGAACCATCTTTAAAAGATTTAACAGTAAATTTTATACCACCTTTAGTATAGTAGATAACTTCTTTTTCCAAATCTTTATCGTCAGTACATTCTTTTAACCATAAAGAATTACAATTAGCATCTTCTTCATAAACATATATTGTAGTTTTATAAGTAAAAACATCAAAAGTACCAAAATCGTATTTTTCTACAATATACTCTTTAACATCTGTTGATGTCATATCTTGATATGCAAAATAAATAGTTAATACAACTGCAATTGCTGCAACTATAATTAAAATTAATGAAATAAATCTTTTAGCAACTTTAAACAAATTTCTCATTTTATCCTCCTTATTATAATTAATTATTATAATGAAATTATAACATAATAGAAGTATAAGTGATATAATAAATACAAGGAGGATTTTGTATGATTAGAAAGTTAGTATCAGAATTTTTAGGAACAATGTTCTTAGTTCTATTTGGTTGTGGAATTGCAGTTGGATTTACAACATACATGAATACACTTACTACAGTAACATTACCATATACTCTATTAGTAATCGCTTTAGGATTTGGTTTATCACTAACAGCAATTATTTATATGTTTGGTAATACTTCAGGTGCTCATGTTAATCCAGCAGTATCAATTGCTATGGCAATAGATGGAAGAATGTCTGTTCTTGAATGTGTTGAATACGTTGTTGTTCAAATTCTAGGTGGTATTGTTGGTGCTGAAATAGTAGGATTATTATTTGGTAACTATGCAAGCTTAGGAGCTAATGGATATGCTACATTAAGTAACTTACCTGAAATAACTACTGCAGGTGTTGCATTTGCTGTAGAAGCAATTTTAACTTTTGCTTTTGTATTAGTTGTATTAACAGCTTCAAAAGAAAAAAATAAAAATGCTGGATTAGGTATTGGTTTAAGTTTAGCTTTAGTTCATTTATTTGGTATTCCATTTACTGGAACATCAGTTAACCCTGCTAGAAGTATTGGACCAGCTTTATTAACAACTGGTGATGATGGATTAGTATTAAGTCAATTATGGGTATTCATCGTTGCTCCAATAGTAGGTGCTGTATTAGCATCTTTACTATTTAGATTTGTGTTAAATGTTTCAACTAAAGAAAAAATATCTACAAAAGTTGAAGAAGTTAAAGAAACTATTGCAGATGTAGTAGATGAAGTTGAAAAAGAAACAAAAAAAGTTGTTAAAAAAGTAAAAAAACAAACAGCAAAAAAAGCTAAGTAATCTTAGCTTTTTTTAATTTAATAAATATACCATCCAGTTTAAATAACTAGCGAAGCAGATCCATAATAAATATGGCATTAAATAATAAGCAGATTTTCTATCATCATTAAATAATCTTAATATTAAATAGAAAACAAAAACATCTAAAAATATAATTATAATAAAAGAAGATAAAAATGCTTTAAATTTAAAAAATAAAAAAGTCCAGATAAAATTTAAGAATAATTGAATAGAGAATATAAAAATATTTTCTTTTTTATTTGTTTCAACTAATCTAACTAAAACAATCCCCATAAAAATATATAGAATTGTCCATACTATTGGAAATAAATAACTTGGAGGAGCGATTTTAGGCATATTTATGTTCTTATATAAATCAAACTTATTAAACAAAGCTGCAATAGTACCAACTGCTAAAGGAATAACACCAATCAATATTTTTTTTATTAAATTCATAATATCACCATTAAATAATATGTACGATATATTCAAAACTATACATATTTATATATTATTTGATATAATACATTCGAAATGGGGATTGCTTATGTGGAAAATAGGTAATGTAGAAATAAAAAATCAAATAGTATTAGCACCTATGGCTGGTATATCAAATACATCTTACAGAAAGATAATTAAAGAAATGGGTGCAGGCTTAATATACGCAGAAATGGTATCTGATAAAGCTATATGCTATTCAAATGATAAAACATTTGATTTATTAAAAATGAGCGAAAAAGAAAGACCAATATCACAACAAATTTTTGGAAGTGATAAAGAATCATTTGTAGAAGCTGCAAAAATTGTAGAAGAAAAAATGCATCCAGATATAATAGATATAAATATGGGGTGTCCTGTTCCTAAAGTAGCAGTAAGAGCTCAAGCAGGAAGTGCTTTATTAAAAGATCCAGATAAAGTATATGAAATTGTAAAAGCCGTTGTAGAGAGCGTAAAAGTACCTGTTACAGTTAAGATAAGAAGTGGCTGGGATGAGAAACATATAAATGCAGTAGAAATTGCTAAAAAATGTGAAGAAGCCGGAGCAAGTGCAATCGCTGTACATGGAAGAACTAGATCACAAGGATATAGTGGATATGCTGATTGGAATATAATAAAAAACGTAAAAGAAGCAGTTAATATTCCAGTAATAGGTAATGGAGATGTTACGGATTGTTATAAAGCAAAACAAATGTTAGAAGAAACAGGATGCGATGCAGTAATGATCGGAAGAGGAGTATTAGGTAATCCTTGGTTAATAAAAGAATGTGTAGAATATTTATACGAAGGAAAAGAACCGACTGAAATTCCATTCCTAGATAAAGTAGAAATGATGAAAAGACATTATGAATTACTAGTAGAAGATAAAGATGAAAAAAGAGCATTACTAGAAATAAGAAGCCATATCATTTGGTACTTAAAAGGCATGCCAAAATCAAAAGAAATAAAGAATCTTATCTGCCAAAGTAAAAATACTGAAGATATGTTTAAAATAATAAAAGAATATCAACAATATATAATAGAAAATAAACTATAAAAAAAGAGACATAAGTCTCTTTTTTTTAAATGCCTAATTTTAAACACATATCATTTTCATAATTAACTACATTTGATACTAAAACAATATTATGTTTTTTTAATATATTAAATATATTATCATCAGTTCCATTCATAATAATGTCTTTTAAGACGAATAAAGCTTTCTCCTTGTCGTTATTATATATTTTATATAATTCTATAGAAACTAATTGCGCTAACTGATAATAATAATCTTGATAAAGATTATAACTATTGCAAAAATTAATAAATCCATTAGACATTCCGAATTTACTAACTAATAACTTGCGTAATTTTTGATCATCTAAATCTTTATATTTGTTAGTTAGATATAATAATTGATTTTTGTAGTAAGCATTATAAGCATCTGATTTTACAATACTGTGAAGAGTAAATCTTCTGATGTAATGAGCATCTTCTAATTTGAATACATTAGCTAAATAATCAAGACCTATCATTTCCATAAATACAGCGGATATTTCTCTTATTAATAGATTTTCATAAAAATCATGATTATTAAAACAATCAATAACATGTTCAAGTTCATGAATTAAAATACTAACTTTAGTAAAATTTTTGTGATCAGGTGTAAATAAAAAAGCATCACCACTTGATTTATAAAAATGTATTTCACCATCAGTATAATCATTAGGTTCAATAAACTCTAAATGATCATTCATATCAGATTTAAAATCATTAAAACCGTCTAAGAAGAAATTACCTTGTTCTTTATAAAAATCATGAGCAAGAGTTATAGAATCATCATCAGAAATAATCATTTCTTTATAAGAAGGTTCAGGTATAGAATCTATAAATATTCCACGTGATACGAATAGTCTAATAGCTTTATATAACTCTTTAAAATCAGTATAATATTCAGAATTGTTTCTGATATTTGATAAAGTATCATTTGTTTCATCTTGATTAAAACCATTGCTTAATCTATCTATTAAATTAGTTATTCTATCAATATCTAATTGATCAGAATTACACATAACCATTAACTCTTTTAATTCTTTTATATATTCTAAATCAATGCTATATCTTTTTTTCATAAATAAGTTTTTTTTCTTTATCAATTTTTAATAAACTAGAAATATAAGCCTCTAAATTTTCTCCAGGGTTAATTCCAAGACTTCTAACATATTCCAAGTATTCTACATTAGATAAACCTTTAATATCTCTAATTTGAATATAATGAATGATAGCAGCATCAGGATCAGTTTTATATAATTGATATAACTCTATAGCTGTTAAATATGAAATGATGTAATGAAATAATTCACTAATATATGTTTCAGTAACATCTTTAATGTATTGTTTATCACAACCTAATCCATTTTTTAAAAATGAAATTGCTTCTTTTTTATTATATTTATCATTTTTTGATAATTCATTATACATGTCCATCTTAGTACATATTACATCGCATGAATATAAATAATCTTTTAAAGTATCTAATTTTAATTTAAATATTTCTTTTTTAGCGTTTAAAGAATTAGCAACAAAATCAGCGCCTATTAATTCCATAAATAATGCATCAGCTTCAATAAAACAATATTTTTCTTGATCATACATTATGTTAGGATTAACGTTATTATTTATTCCATGAGCAGCTTCGTGTATAACAGAAATATAATCCTGTATAGTATTAGCAATACCAATACTATAAAAACTTATACCAGTTCCATATACGCCATATGTTTCGCCTGAACATATTTTATCTTTAGATATATTAAAAAACATCATATTAGTATCAAACCATTTTCTGATTTCTCTATATGATAATGTAATAGTATCATAAAAATCTTCGTAAAAATCATCAGTAACTTGTAATAATTTCTTTGGATCACTTTTAACATTTTTTAAGTTAGAATTACCTATATAATAATTATCATAATGAGGTTGCATAGTTCTAAGAATAGGGCAATAATGACCATAAGTTGATAATATACCAAGATCACTATTTACAACATCAACATATTTAACCTTAGATGGCAAAGCAATATGTAATCCTGTATTTAAACTAGCAATATAATTTAATGAAGAAATAGTATTATAGTATTCATTTTGTTGAAAAGGATCATTAGAAGAATACTCATACATTAATGAATAATAATCTTTTAATTCATTTAATGTTTTTTTATCCCATTTACGCATATTATCACATCTTTCTTAAAGCTAAATTAAGTTTTTCACAAATATCTTGAGAGATATCTAAAGTATGTTCGTTTATATTTATAATACTTAATACTTGAGATAATTCATTACCATATGATGAAATGTTTAATATTTGTTTAAATAGTTTTAAAGCTTTAGCTTTATCTTGTTTATAAATATATAGTAATTCACAACATACAGCAAAGCTTAAAATATATTCACCACTGTCTGTAATACTTTTACTTAAAGAATTATATAATTCATATTTATCAATATTATATTTTCTTTTTAATCTAAAATATAAAGGAATATTAATTCTATATTTATTATCTTCCCATTCATTAATAATTAAATCGTGCATAACAAGATAGTTTGCATTTTGATAATTAGCTAATAAATTACAATATAATAAATGAAGATTTTCTATTTCAGGTAAACCTAATGGATTTTCATACATTGCAACTAATTCTGGGAACATAGATTGAACTTCACCGAAGAATGTTGTTCTTTCTTGATAACAATAAAAAGGATTAATTAAGTTAGCGATTGAATGACCGAATTCGTGAATTAAGTTATAAGCTTTAGATGGTGATTTTTCATTATTTACTGAAATATAATTTTTATTTAAACCACCAACAAAGAAACAAAAACCATCACTTTCAGAATCAGCGCCTTTAGTATTATTATCTTTTACAAATCTAACTTGTTTATCTTTTTCTAAAAAAGTAGGATAAAAATATTCTAATAATTCAGAATCAAATGAATTATAAAAAGATTCAACAGCAGCAAATGCTTGTTTATTTGAAATATGTAGACCAAGTTTATTAGTAAAATCAGCTTCCGATCCTAATACTTTTCCTAGTAGTTTTTTGTTATCATCAAATAAAGGTTGAAGAGCTAATAAGTCGTTATAAAACTGATGAACTAAGAAATATGCAGATTGGTATCCAACTCTTTCCGATGCGGTGTAATATAGCCTAGAATGTAAGTCCTGTTTAGGAGCTTTTGCTTTTGATAAATTAATAAAATGGTAATTATCTAAGAATGAGATGACAGACATTAATTGATATTTTTTTACAACATCTTCTTCATTGTTTGCCATATCAACTAATACATTTCTATCATTTAAAATAGTATCAAAATCCCATTTAATTTTTTTCATAGCACAAAACTCCCTTGATAATTGCATATATTAACATAGCATTCTGAAATTATCAATAAATTGTAAAATTTTCAATTGACTATATAATTAAAAAAGTATATACTTAATATAGTAAGGAGGTATACTGGAGACGGTATCTGGTATATATGACGAACATATTCATAGGGCATAAACTTGAAAAATAGCGAAAATATAAGGAAACTTATATTTCATTTTGTGAAATGATATGTATAAGATTATCATACCTTCACTGATAAATAATCCGCAAAATTATTTAAAGGTGGCTTACGTTATTGCAAGTGACGTAATTGTCTGTCTGTAACATGTGTATTTGCAGTACATTTGTATATTGGTGTTGCATCACCAAGCCCCCAGGCAGAAGTTCCAGTGCAGAAATGCATCTGAAGAGGATTTATGTAAAAATAAATTCTAGCCGTTGAAAGTTAATCGTTGATTGGTTTCTTAATTCATCACCAATCGATCATTATTCAAGAAATTGGAGTACTGACTGCCATTATAGTGTTATTAGTTGTTAGCATTTTCAACATTCTCAATATGAGTGATAATATTGTAATGAAAATGATGGATAGCTTTCATACTAGTCCAGATTATATTACAAGTTAATATAGTCGCAAGTATGTTATGCATTGATAGTTATTTTATGGAGTATTTCTACAACTGACTTTTTTGAATTAGATTTCATTCTCTGGTGAAATAGCATATAGAGAAGAAAACTTTGGGATTTTAAGTTAAGTGTATTGGTACAAAGTAATCTGACCGCGTTTAAAAATTGGAGAGTCTTAAACTTGTCTTGCAAGAGAATCAAGCAATCCAAATGTTGAGTGAAATTCTTCATGGTTAGCTTCCATGAGGTTAATCACAATATGCTATATCGTGTGTGCGCGTATAAATAAAATTTAGCGATGAATTGGAGAACTCTTATACAACAGTATAGTTAGACGTGAATGTAGTATGTATTTGAAATATAGGATGATTGATGTCACCATATTTATGAAACTGTCAAAATAGTATGTCAAATTCATTCTGCTATATGGGAGTTAATTTAAAAAAACGTACAAATGCAACAAATAGCAATTAAATGATTATCTCCGCAAAGATAATTAATAAATTGTTAGAAAGGAAATGATTAATATTTCCTTTTTTTTGTGCCTTTTTTTAAATATACCCCCCTTGAAAAATAGACAAAAAAGTAATAAAATTAACATAGAGGGATTATAAGATAATCCATTTTAAAGTAAAAATGCTTTAAAGAATAAAGAGGAGGAATTATTTATGAAAGCAATGGTTGGATCAAGTATTCTAGCTGACAGCTTCGAAGCTGGCGTTGAAACAGCAAAAGGAGCATTAAAAGGAATTAAAAATCCAAAAGTTGGTTTATTATTTTCATCAGTAAAATATAACCAAGATGAATTAATTAAAGGTATTAAATCTGTTAATTCTGACATTAAAGTATTAGGATGTACATCTTCAGGTGCAATCATGACTCCAGAAGGAATTATTTCTGGTGAAAACGGATTCGCAGGTATGTTAACATTAGATGATAATGAATTAACAGTAGGTGTAGCTTCATCTCCAAGAGGAGAAGACCCAAGAGCTACAGGTGTAAAAATTGCTACAGAAGCAATGAAAGATGCTGGAAAGAAATTTGCTCCAGTTGCATTTGCAATGTTTGCATCACCAGCTGAAGAAGAATATTATTTAAAAGGTATCCAAGATGTAATTGGTGAAGTTCCAATGTTTGGTGGATCTGCAGCTGATGACGCAGTAGTTGGAGATTGGAAAATCTTCTGCCAAGATAAGAGTTTTGGTGATGGATGTGCTGTAGCATTCTTCTATACAACAAAAGATTTAAAAAATGTATTTACAGGTGCATATAAAGAAACAAATAAAGTTGGTATAGTAACTAAAGTTGAAAATGATCGTAAGATTTGTGAAATCGATGGAGTACCAGCACTTAAAAAATATGCTGAATGGAATAACATGAATCCAGATGAATTAATGGGACAAAACCTATTAGTAGCATCTATTCCATATGCATTAGGTGTTAAAACTGTTCAAGGTGATTTAACTTGTGTACGTCACCCAATGGTTGGTAACCCAGATTATTCATTCAATGTTGGAGCAAAAGTTGCAGAAAAAACAGCTATTATTCAATTAGAAAATACAGTTGATGGATTAATCCAAGGTGCTGTTGATGCAGTTAAAGAAGCTAAAAAAGGTATAGATCCAGCTGCATTATTTATGATTCATTGTGGCGGAAGAAAATTATGTATAGGCGATAGAATTGATGAAGACTTCGTAGCAATTAAAAATGCTGCAGGAGATATTCCATTCATCGTAGCATTTACATTTGGTGAATATGGTCAAGCAAATCACTCAGGTGCAAATATCGGAGGATTATCTTTATCATTCACATCATTCTCAAAGTAGGTGAAAAAAATGGCTAAAAATTTAATAGGAAGTAAATGGGTAGACTCATCAGACGGAAAAGTAATAACTATTACTAATCCTGCAACTGGTGAAGTTATAGATACAGTTCCTGAAACTTGCGTAAAAGATTGCGATGCAGCAGTTCAAGCAGCGAAAAAAGGACAAAAAATATGGGCTAAAAGACCTTTACATGAACGTGCAAAAATATTAATGAAATTCGTTTCATTAGTAGAACGTGATAAAGATGAATTAGCAAAATTATTAAGCGATGAAACTGGTAAACCAATAACAGAAGCATATGGAGAAATCGCAAACGTTTCAATTGGTATTCCAGCATTCTGTGAAAAAGCAAAACATGAATATGGAAATATGGTTCCGGCTGGTCAAGAAGCAGGAAATGAAAATACTTTACAATATACAGTTCAAGCTCCATTAGGAGTAGTAGTTGCAATTATTCCTTTCAATTTCCCAAGTGACTTATTCTGTCAAAAAATCCCACCAGCATTATTAATGGGTAATTCAGTTATAATGAAACCATCTCCTCATAATCCATTAACATTAAACAAATACGCTGAATTATTATTAGAAGCAGGTGTTGATGAAGGTGCTATTAATGTAATTAATGGTACAGGCGGAGACGCTGCACAAGCATTAGCTGCTAATCCTGGAGTAGCATTAGTAAGTTTAACTGGAGCTACTAAATCAGGAATGGAAACAATGAAAACATGTAGTGCTAACTTAACTCATGTAATGTTAGAACTAGGTGGAAATGATGCATTTATTTTAGATAGAGACGGAGACATCGATTTAGCTGTTGAAGAAACTATCTGGGGAAGATTCTATAATACTGGACAAGTATGTTGTGCATCAAAACGTTTCTTAATTCACAATTCAGTTAAAAAAGAATATATTAAAAAATTAAAAGATAGAATTGAAAAAATTAAAAGAGGAATGCCATCTGATCCTGAAACACAATTAGGATGTTTAATAAGTGAAGCTGCTGCAAAAAGAGTAGAAGAACAAGTTAATCAAACAGTTGCAGAAGGTGCAAAAATTGTTATCGGTGGCAAAAGAGATGGAGCATTCTTTGACCCAACAATTATTGATGGTGTAACTAAAAACATGGCTGTTGCTAAAGATATGGAAATCTTTGGTCCAGTAGTATCAATAATTGGATTCGATGATATAAATGAAGCAATTAAAATTGCAAATCAATCATCATTTGGATTATGTGGTTCAATCATTTCTAAAGATGTTAATAATGCTATTAAAGTTGCAAATCAATTAGAATGTGGTGGAGCAATTATTAATGGTGCATCATTCTTCAGATCATTTGAAATGCCATTTGGTGGATGGAAACATTCTGGAATTGGTAATGAAGGTGTTATGTCTACATTAAAAGAAATGTCTAGAACAAAAACTATAATATTAAAGAATATTTTAAAATAAAAAAATGCTTTCAAAAGCATTTTTTTTATTTGATAATTATTGTATAATATTGATAACAAAGGAGGATATAAAAATGACTAAAGTTAAAATCAATCCAGGATTAGCAAGCGTTATGTTAGTTGCATCTATTTTTGGTGGATGGGAATGTTTATTATTAGTTACATTATTAATGTTTATCTTCTGCGAAGTAGACGATAAAATCCAAAACGTAGCTATTAGAGTTATTACATTCTATGTTGCATACACAATTGTTTCTATGGGATGGAGTGTTATTTATTCAGGAGTTTCTACTGCTGAAGGAGCAATCACTAATATTGTTGCTACAATTAATACTTATTTAGATCCAGCAGAAGCTATTGAAACAACTAAATTAATAGTTCCTATTAAAAACATTTTAGCAATTGCTGATTCAGTAATGGATTTATTATTCTTAATTGTTAAATTAGGTTTCGTTGTTTCAGTATTTACATTTAAACCTGCTTCAACTAATCCATTAACTACTAAGATTAATGAATATGTTAATAAAGTATTAAACTATATTAACGGTAATGTTAACGTGCAAGCTGCTGCTCCTGCATCAACTACACAACAACAATAATAAAAAAAGAATTCTTATGAATTCTTTTTTTTAATGTCTTCTAAATCCAAAATCAAAACCATCATTTAAATCATCGTCATCAAAATTATTATCATCATCGTAATCATCATAATCATCTAAATCATCGTTTAAATCAATGATTCCTAAATTAATTGTACAATTATCATAGAACCCTTTTTCAATATCTTCGGCAAATTTACTAGTATAAAAATTCTTTCCTTGTTCTAACATATGAGAATAAATATATAGACCAGTATCAGCAACATTACAATTTTCAAAATAACAAGTACAATTATCATTATCACTAAATCCCGCCATAAATAATGATTTGATTCCAGCTAAATTTAATGTTCTTAAATCACTTGAATTAGCAACAAAATCATCTCTATTAACAACAAAACCAGTATATCTTAAATCACAATTACCAATTGATGTAATACTCTTTGTATTAGATTTAGAAAGATTAACACCATTAAAATTAATATTAAGTAAATTATTAATACCATTCTTAAATAATTTAGCAGAGAATGATTCGTTAAAATCTATAATAGCGTTTGTACCAGATAAGTTAACACAAAAATCGCATTCAGTATCGATACAACTTGGAATAGCTTGAGGCTTTGTAATATATTCGAATTCTTCCATATCATATAACCATTGAATATCAAATTCACTTATAACTTCTGGATCCCATACAACATTTGACCAATCAACTTCGCTAAGATCAATATGTTTTAAAAAATCACCAGTCCAAACTGGGAATTTGGCTAATATACCATATTTTTTTACATCATTCATAGATTTATATGTAGAAGTTAATTCTTCTGCAGATTTAAAACCTTTTAAATTAAACCATTCATTTCCCCAGCTATTAGAATCAAATCCTAATGCATAATTTGTTTCAAATAATAATTCTTCCAAATCACTTTTATCCATATGAATTAATTTGTTAGGATTCTTTTTAATATATTCTAACAATTCTTTTCTTTTAGCATTAATTGTTTTTCTTTTAGTAATACATTCCACCACAAACCACTCCTAATAATCAAATAATTTACTACTAAATAAGCAAAAAATCAAATTAATATGTTATAATACGTAAGACATTTGGGGTGATTAAAGTGAAAAAAATGAATATTATTTATGAAGATAAAGAACTATTAGTAGTTGATAAAGAATCAGGACTACTAACTATAGCTACAGACAAAGAAAAAAATAGAACGCTATATAGAGAAGCTAGTGATTATGTAAAAAAACAATTTGCTAGAAATAAAATATTTATAGTTCATAGACTAGATAAAGATACATCAGGGTTAGTAATATTTAGTAAAAATCAAAATAAAAAAATAGAAATACAAAATATATGGGAAAATGTTACTAGAGAATATATCTGTGTAGTAGAAGGTAAATTGCCAAATAAAAAAGGAACATTAACAAATTATTTAATAGAAGATAAAACTCATAATGTATATATAACAAAAGATAAAAGAAGAGGAAAATTAGCAATTACTGAATATGAAGTATTAGAAACAAGTAGAGCATACTCTTTAGTTAAAATTAATATCAAAACAGGTAGAAAAAATCAAATAAGAGTACAATTAAGTAATCTAGGAAATCCGATATTAGGAGATAAAAAATATGGTTCAAAATCTAACCCAATAAGAAGAATGTGTTTACATGCATATCATATCAATTTTAAATTAAAAAATAGAGAATATGATTTTATAACACCATATCCTAAAGAATTTATAAATATGTTTAAAACTAAATAAAAAAATATGTTATAATTACTAAAGAATAGGTGATTATAAATGCGCGATTTATTTAATTTTGTATTTGATAGATGGTATATATTTTTATTCATAGGTTCTATGTTTTATATTTATATAAAATATAAAGCTTTAAAAGAAGAAAGTCATACAGTCCAAGAAAAATTCAAGGAAAGATTATATCCTTACTTAGATGAAAGATTTAAAAAATATAAGAATATAGTAATGGATTTATTAGATGAATATTTAATAGAAGAAATTCAAATAGAATTAAAAAGAATAGATAAAATAATAGAACCTGGAATAGGTGGTACATTAAATAACTATGTAGATGTAAGTAATAAAATAAATAAACTAAAATTAAATTCAAAATTAGATTTAAACAGATTCCCAAAATTAGATCAAATTAATTCATTTCAAACATTTACAACAGAAGAAATAGAATCAATTGATAATGGATTAGAATTTGCTAGAAAAGAGTATAATACTTTAGCATTTAGATATAACGAAAAAGCATTAGAATTTCCAATGCAATATTTAGTTAGTATATTACAATTACCATCACAATATATATTATTTGATACACCAAAAAAAGATACATATAGTAATGATTTTGAAGCGTTTGAAGAAGAAGAACCTGAAATTGATTCATTAGCAAATTTAAATAAACAATTAATGAGAAGAGAAAATGTTTTATTGGAAGATCTTCCTAAGAAAAAAGAAGATGCAGAAATAGTAATAGAACATAGTGATTCTACTATAAAACCAAGTATAAATTTAGATGATTTAAATAAGGACAGTAAATAAACTGTCCTTTTATTGTGAAATCTTAGCTTTTATTATATAATCAATATAGGTGAAGGATATGAAAAGTAAAAAGAAGAGATTAGATTATATTATATATTTATCATTATTTGCTGCAATTATATGTGTAGGAATTAGTGCTATAGATTATGTTCATTCTATGTCTGCAGATCAAACAATAAAGTCTGATGTAAAAGAAGCAATTCAAGAAATAAAAAATCCAGAACCACCACAACAAACAAATAATAATGAAAATAATGAAACAGAAGAACCATATTTTTTAGTAAAAGAAGATAAAGAAGATATAATAAAAAAACATATTGATGAAGTATTAGATAACTATACTAAAGATCAATTAGTAAGTTGGAAACAAATAAAAACTTGGGAAACATATCAAGTATATGATGTTAAATATGTTAAAGAAGTAACAGATAACTATTATACATATCAATTTAAATTAAAAATATCTGGTGCAAATCCTGAATTACCAGTAGAAAAAGATAATGAATTGAGTAGTGAAGGTAATACAGTTATAATATTAAATGCCAACTTAACAAGAAACCAAGCATCATTATTTAACTGTAAAACACTAGAAATTCCTCAAGAAATAATAAAATAAATAAAAAATTAAAAAAAATTTAAAATTTTTATTGACTTTAATTATAAGAATGCTATAATTAAAGAGCAATGCCTGATTAGCTCAGTCGGTAGAGCGCACGGCTGTTAACCGTTAGGTCGTAGGTTCGAGTCCTACATCAGGCGCCATTAGAAATTGTAAGCACTTAGAAATAAGTGCTTTTTTCGTGCTATGAAATTATAAAACTAAAACAACTACACTATTCGTATAATTAAAAACGTGAATTATTTGATGTATAAGTGAATATATACAATTTTTTGACTTTAAATATACTTAGTAATAAAATACCATATCAGGTGATTTAAATGACTTCAGAAAATTTATTAAATTGTCTAAAAAATAATCCAACAACATACAGATCGAAATTAACAATTCCATCAAATATAAACTTTGGATTAGAAATAGAATTAGAGAATGTATCATTAAAAACCGCACAAAGAGTTTTAGGTAATTATTCTAAAAAATGGCAAGTAAAAGAAGACCAATCATTAGCTAAATATAATAATGCTGAATTAGTTTCTCCAGTATTAAGAAATGACAAAAATACATGGATTATGTTAAAAAATATTGCTGAAGCATTTCAAAAATTAAATCCAGTACTAGAAAGAAGTAGTTTTCAAATAAATTTTGATGGTAGCTTACTTCCTACAGATGCTGATAAAGTAAAATTTTTAAAATTATTTGCTATGTATGAAGATATTATTTATAGATTCTCTAAAGGAGAAGATACAGAATTTAGAACCTCTTTAACTACTTATGCATATCCTATAATTTTAGAGATGAAAACATTTCTAAAAGACGAAGAATATATGATAGCAAAATACACAGATCAAAAAAGATCTGGTATATGTTTTAAAGAACAAAAAGATTTAATAGAGTTTAGAACACCAAATAGTACATTAAACCCTATTTTATGGCAAAATTACATTACTTTATTCTATTACCTAATAGAATACTCAAAAAGTAATAAATGTTCTTTAAATGAGCTAAATAAGTATATAGAAAGATATGGAATAACATATTTATTAGAAAACTATGAATTAGAAAAAAAAGAAAAAGCATTAAAACTAGTAAATAATATATATACTAATATAGATGACCAAACATATTTTATGGATCAATACTTAGGTTTATAATAAATATATGATATAATTTAAAAAGGTGATTAAAATGGCAAAAAAAGAATTAAAAGATGTAGATTTCGAAATAATATGGGAAGATCAACCAGCAGGATTATGGCAAAGATTTTTAAGTAAAATACATTTAAATTTTACTTATTATCAAATTACTAAAGATGAATTAATTATTAAAACAGGATTTTTTAAACAAGAAACAAATACAATAGAATTATACTTATTAAAAGATCCAGATATGACTATTAGTTTATATCAAAGAATCTTAGGTATAGGAACTATAGAAGTTACTGTTGATACACATAGTGAAACTACTGAAGGAAATCATTACAAAAAATATATTAAAAATGTTAGAAATGCAGAAAAAGTAAGAAAGATATTACGTGATGCTATTGAAGCAGATGTAATGGAAAGAAAAATTACATATTTTGATAAAGTATAAAAGGATGTTAAATCCTTTTTTTATTTGATATAATGGTATTGGTGATATATTATGGCAGAACCAATAAGATACTCAATTGGACCTAATAGTAATAATGATATAGATTCATTAGATATTTCAACTCCAGTTGTTAATAAATTTGAAAGACCAATAATTGAAAAAGTTGAAGAACCTGTAGAAGAATTATATGTTCCAGAAGAACCAGTAGTAGAAGAAATTATTGAAGAACCTATTGAAGAACCTGTAATTGAAGATACTGTTGAAGAATCTACAATAAATGAAGAATCAGCAATTGTTAGTGAACCAATAGAAACAAAAAATGAACCAGTAGGAATATATAATGGTAAAGTAAGCATACTAGAAAGATATGCACAAAATTTAACTGACAGAGAATATATAACTGATCCATCTATTGGTAGAGATGAAGAAATAAAACAAGTTATTATGACTTTATTAACTCCAGAAAAAAGTGCATTATTAGTTGGTAAAGCAGGTGTAGGTAAAACTTCTATTGTTGAAGGAGTAGCATATAGAATTATTAATGGTATGGTACCTGATGCATTATTAGGTTATAAAATATATAAATTAAATGTAACTTCATTATTAGGAAAAACAGAAAGTGAAGGACAACAAGAAAGTAGAGTAGATTTGTTAGTAAAAGAATTAGCTAATTCTCCAAAAACAATTCTATTCTTAGATGAAACTCACGTATTAGTAAACAAAGAGGGTGGAGAAGGTGGAATAGACTTTGCCAACATGTTTAAAGCTGGATTAGACCGTGGAGAAATCAAAATGATTGGTGCCACTACTGATGAAGAATATGAACAATATATTTTGAAAGATAGAGCATTCTTAAGAAGATTCCAAAAAATTGATGTAGCAGAAGCTGACCAAGAAACATGTGTAAAAATACTAATGGGAACATATCCAAAAATTGAAGCAAAAACAGGTGTACATTTTGAATATACAGAATATGTTATAGAAAGAATAATGAAGTTTATTGTTGATATGACAGACGAATACAAAAGAATTTACGAAATATCAAGTAGATATCCTGACATTTGCTTAACAATAGTTTCCAATGCCTTTACATATGCATTATTTGATAATGAAAACGTATGTAGAATAAAACATATATATAAAGCAGTAGCTAATGCAAGAAATATATATGAAGATGCTAAAAAGAAAGCTATTGAAAAATTTAAAATTGACTTCAGTGATTTAATTGAAGAAGAACAAGTAGACTTAACAGATATTGATTAATATCTGTTTATTTTACGTAAAGAAAAAAATATTGTGGATAATTTGATAGTTATTAACAATATATGAGTTATAATTTTATTATAAGAATGGAGTGAAAACATGATTAAAGTATTTCAAATCGGTTGCGGTAAAATGAGTAAATATACAATGAGATATGTATATGAACATGATGCAGAAATAGTAGGAGCAGTAGATATCAA
This sequence comes from Bacilli bacterium, assembly GCA_016296185.1. GTDB lineage: Bacteria > Bacillota_I > Bacilli_A > RF39 > UBA660 > Coprovivens. Next base: position 11,991 of record JAEDJT010000003.1, on the reverse strand, counting down.
TCCTAATGTAATAGGAAAAGACATTAGTGAAATAATGGAAATTGAAAAACCAAAAGATGTAATGATTAGAAGTTTAAAAGAACTAGATATATATTTAAAAGAATCATTACCTGATATTGCTATTATAACTACAATGAGTTTATTAAAAGACATTAGAGATGTAGCAAGAATTTGTTTATCAAACGGTGTAAATGTTATTACAACATGTGAAGAAGCATTCTTTGCATCAAATTCAAATCCAACATTATGGAAAGAATTAGACGTAGTAGCTAAAGCAAATAAATGTACAATAACAGGTAGTGGATATCAAGATATATTCTGGGGTAATCTAATCTCAGTATTATCAGGCACAACACATAAAATTGCTAAAATTAAAGGATCATCTTCTTATAATGTAGAAGATTATGGTATTGCATTAGCAGAAGCTCATGGTGCAGGATATTCTTTAGAAAAGTTTGATAAAGAAATAGCAGCAGTTGATAGAATGAGTGAAGAAGAAAGAAAAGCAATTATTGAATCAGGTGACTATGCACCATCATATATGTGGAATACAGTAGGATGGTTAGCTGATAAGTTAGGATTACATATTACTAAAACATCTCAAGTGTGTGTACCACAAACTTGTGAAGAAGATTTAGAATCTTCAACATTAGGTATGACAATTAAAGCTGGAGATGCTACTGGTATGTCAGCAGTAGTTACTGCAGAAACAGAAGAAGGTATTATTCTAGAAGCAGAATGTATTGGAAAAGTATATGCACCAGATGAAGTTGATACAAATGAATGGACTGTAATTGGTGAACCTGAAACAACAATAACAGTAAAACAACCAGCTACTGTTGAATTAACATGTGCTGATATAGTTAACAGAATTCCTGATGTAATTAATGCAGAATCTGGATTTATTCCTACAAGTCAATTACCAGAACCAACATATCGTATTAAACCATTAGACGAATATTTAAAATAGGACTATAAGTCCTATTTTTTTATTAAAATTTGCTAAATTATATAAGTAATAATATAATTAATCACTGGTGATTTATATGGAACTAAAATCATTTAGATTAGAAAATTATAGTGATTCAAAACAAGAACATAGATCTATTATTATTCAATTATGGAATGATAAATTATCACATAAATATTTATATGATTTATCAAAAGAAATTGAATTATTAAATGAATTATATATATATGATAAAAAGAATAAAGCTTTTATAGTTTATTATGAAGATAAACCTATTGGATATATATCATTAATGTCAGTAGATAATAAATGTACTATTAGCTATGGATTAATACCTGAATATAGAGGTAAACACTTATGTACAAATCTACTAAGAGAATTTACATATGAAGTATTAAAAACATATGAAGACATTAACAAGTTATCATTAATTATTTGCAATGATAATATAGGAAGTCAAAAGGTAGCTAAAAATGCTGGATATGAAAAAGAAACAATAATTAGATATTCAAAATATAGAAAAATGCAATAAATCTATTGCATTCTTTTTGTTTTAGTCTTACAATGAAATTGACTTTTTTTACAAGAAAATTACATTTTTATTTTACAACAGGGTACCTACATAGCAATATGTGGTTTTTTGCGTTATAGTCTGCATAATAAAAATATGTGGTTTTTTTCGTGTTAAAAAGGTTAGAGGAAGGAGTGAAAAAATGTCTTTCATCAATGTTGCGCACATAAGTAAAACCTTTAAAGTTTCAAAAAAGAAAAGTGGACTAAAAGAAACTTTAAAGTCATTCTTGAAAAGAGAATATCTTTATATAGATGCAATTAAAGATATATCTTTTGAGATTGAAGAAGGTAGTATTCTTGGTTACATAGGAAAAAACGGTGCGGGAAAATCAACAACTATCAAAATATTGTCTGGTATTTTAATACCCGATAAAGGAAATGTCACAATAGACGGCCTAACACCTTGGAAAAGTAGAAAAGAATTCGTTTCCAAAATCGGAGTTGTATTTGGAGCAAGAAGTCAACTATGGTGGGATATTCCAGCAGAAGATACATTCGATCTTCTAAAAGATATTTATTCCATAGATGATGAAAAATTTCAAGAAAGAAAAAAATATCTAGTACAATTATTAAACATTGAAGATATCATTCAAGTCCCAGTAAGACAATTAAGTCTTGGACAAAGAATGCGCTGTGAAATAGCTGCATCACTTTTACATGAACCTAAAATACTATTTTTAGATGAACCTACAATAGGGTTGGATGCATTATCTAAACAAATAGTAAGAGACTTTATTAAAAAAATTAATAAAGAACAAAAAGTGACAGTTATTCTAACCACTCACGATATGAGTGACATCGAAGCATTAGCTAAGAGAATAATCATGATCGGTGAGGGAAGAGTTATATATGATGGAACACTAAAAAATTTAAAAAGTAAATTTGATCATAACAAATATGTAACTCTTACAACAAACACTAAACTTTCTAAACTAAAGAAAAAAGGATTAATATCACAAGAGAAAATCCAAGAGGGATATCGATTTAAAATTGATTCAACAAAAATTAACGTTTCTGATTTCTTAAGTTATCTATCATCTAAAGCTGATATAAAAGATTTAGAAATAGATAATGAAACATTAGACAATATCATAATTAATTTATACGAACAATATAATTAATGAAACAATACATATCATTTTTTAAATTAAAATTTATATGTGGACTACAATATAGAGCAGCAGCTTTAGCAGGACTATCAACACAATTATTTTTTGGCATAGTAAGTGTAATGGTATATATATTATTCTATAGTAGTGGAACATCAAATGTAGGTATAACATTAGAACAAATAATTACATATTTATGGTTAAATCAAGCATTCTTTGCATTGATATATATATGGCATAAAGATAATGAAATATTAAAAATGATACGTAATGGAGATATTGCATACGAATTATGTAGACCTCAAAATCTATATGTAATGTGGTATATGAGAATACTATCATCAAAATTATCAGCAGTATTATTAAGATCAGTACCTATAATAATGATTGCTTATTTATTGCCTAAACCATATAAAATGATGCTGCCAATAAGTATAAATGCATTTATTTTATTTATATTTATAATGATTATATCTACATTACTAATAACATCTATTATTGTATTACTATATATTATTTCATCATATACAGTTGATGATAAAGGAATATTTGCCATAGTATGTACAATATCAGATATCTTATCAGGACAAGCTATACCATTAGCTTTATTTCCACCATTATTTGCTACTATAATATCTTTCTTACCATTTGCATATATAAGTGATTTTGCATTTAGAGTATTCTCTGGAAATATAGTAGGATTTGCTATAACTAAGGGAATAATAATAGAATTATTATGGACTATATTTTTAACTGTTATTGGTTATATATTAACTAACAGAATATTAAAAAGAGTAGTTGTACAAGGTGGATAATGAAATTATATATTACATATTTAAAATTACACTTAAAAACATTATTCGAATATAAATTATCACTTATATTATCAATAATAGCCCAAACATTTATAATATACAGTTTCTATTTTTCATTAGATTCATTATTTAGAAAATTTAATAATATAGGGGGATATACTAAATATGAAGTATTATTAACTTTTGCAATAGTTTTTTTCGGCTATTCAGTTAATGAAGTATTTGCAAGAGGTATAGATCAATTTGATGAATTAATAGTAACAGGCGATTTTGATAGATTACTTACAAGACCAAGAAGTATAATATTACAAGTATTAGGATATAAAATACAATATATAAAGATTGTTAGATTACTATTTAGTTTAGTTGTATTAATTATATCTATTACACATTTAGGAATTAAATGGAATATAATAAAAGTTATTACATTACTATTTATGTTATTGAGTAGTATTGCAATCTTCTTTTCAATATTTCTAATAGCAGCTTCATATTGCTTTATTACAGTCCAAGGATTAGAAGTCAGAAACTTATTAACAGATGGAGGTAAAAATATTGCACAATACCCAATGGGAGTATTTAATAAAGTTGTTAGAAATATTTTTACATTCATAATCCCATATTCTTTAGTAAATTATTACCCATTATTATATATATTAGATAAAACTAATAATATATATAATATCTTCTTACCATTATTAGTATTTATATATATTATTCCATGTATATTAATATTTAATAAAGGAACAAAAAAATATTTAAGTACAGGTTCATAAAAAAAGAGAGCATTAATTGCTCTCTTTTATATTTACAATATGAATATATAAGATCATTAAAGCAGTCGCTAACGAAAAACCAGCAATTACATCACTAGGATAATGAACTCCTAGATATATTCTACTAATACCTATAAAGAATATAATTAATGAATCTATTATATATACTAAACATTTTAGTTTATTATCCAAATTACTTTTATAAACTACATACATTATAAATCCATAAAAAGATATAGCTTCCATAGAGTGACCTGAAGGAAAACTAAAGCCATTCTCATTAATTAAATTAATACCTGTAGGTCTAGGTCTTAAAACAATATTTTTAATTAAAGTATTTAATACATAACATATCATAACACTTAAAGTAGTATAAAAACCAATCTTTTTATTCTTAAAAACTATCATAATAAATATGCATACTACAGCAATAAACCATGTACTACATAAGAATGAAAATAACATAGCCAAATCAGTTAATATATCATTTTTATAATAAGTAACATACTTATAAATAGTTGTATCAAAAGAATTTAATCTCCCCATATTATACATAACTAATAAAGTAATAAAGACAATAATACATATTATAAAAATGATATTAAATATTGTCTTCTTGTTCATCTACGCCACCAAAGAAATGAATAATCAAATCTTTATATCTTTCCATTAATTTAAAATTAGCATGTTTAGATTTACCGATATTATAAATCTCACGGAATACAAAACAATTTTCATCACGAGATCCACCAGTATTTTTCCAAACTTTATCACCATTTTTATCAAATGAATCATATAGCATTAAAAGGTTATGAATCTTATCAGCAATCATAACATCTATTACATTAGGGTCGTTATTTCTTTTTAATCTTTTTATATAATCTTTTTTTCTTTCAAACCATTTAGCAATAGATAAATCTTCTGATAAATCAGAAACCATATCAGCAACTAATGTACCGAATCTTTCTTCAATATCTTCATATCCATAATCAGTATAGTTAATAGTATCATGTAAAAGAGCAGAGATAAGAACATCTTCAGTGTCAGTTATTTCTCTGATAATCATATAAACACCAATAGGGTGAAATGATCTATCAACATTATCACTTTTTATTTTTAATCCTCTATTTGCTTTAATCATAAAATATAAAGCTTCTTCAACTTTTGTATACATACTATCACCTCTACCTTACTATACTAATTATATTATAGACTAAAAATCACATTTTTCCAAATAAAAAGACACTATATGTGCCTTTAGTCCCCATTTTGAATAGTTTTTTCTAAGAAAATCTTCTTTTCAAACCCACCACGTTTTTCACGTTTTTCAATTCTTTTCTTTTCAATGTCTTCAAAACGAATGTTTTTATAATCACAAATGGCTCTAATAACTTCTAAGATATCAACCATTTCATTTATATTTTCATTTTCTAAGTATTCGTTAACTTCTTCAGTTAATTTTTTATTTAATGCTTCAATATATTCTTTATTATCTAATATTCTAGTACAAGGTAATTCATTATCTTTTAAAATAATATCAGGAATATTATCTCTAACTAATTTGTTATATATTTTCATTTTGCTGAAACCTTCTTTCTTTTTTTTCTTAAACCTTTATTTGATTTAATATGATTTCCAATAATTTCATTAACATCAGTTATAGTAATAAATGCAGATTGGTCTTCATCTAGAACTATACGTCTTAATTCATTAACTTCAATTCTTGTAATTACACAATATAATACTGATTTTTCACCGCTTATTAAACCACTACCTGGTATTAATGTACATGTTCTTCCAATACTATTATAAATATGTTCTGCCATTTTTTTACCATTATCACATATTATCATAGCAGCTTTTCCACGTTCTAAACCTTCGTTAACTTCATCTTCAATTTTACTAGTGATATAGTATGCAAGTAGAGAATAAAGAGCTCTATTTATACCAAAGAAATAACCAGCTATACTAAATATAATTACATTACATAATAGTACAAATTGACCAACAGATAATGTTGTATTTTTATTTATTACAATACCAACAGATTCAGTTCCATCTAAACAACCACCATTATGTAATACTAATCCAACACCAACACCAAGAATTGCACTACCATAAACTGTAGCTAATAAAATGTTATCAGTTAACACATAATGAAATGAATTAAATAACTCAAGTAGAATAGAGAAGGTTGCTATACTAAATATTGCTTTAACCAAAAATTTACTACCTAAATTTTTAAATCCAACATACACAAATGGAATATTTATTAAGAATATTAATAAACTTAATTTCCATCCCAATAATAGATTTAGGATAATACTTATACCAGTAACACCACCGTCTAAAATTGAATTAGGTACAAGAATACATTCTAATGCAAAAGATGCAATTGCTGTTCCGCAAATAATAAATAAATATGAAATAATAGTACCAATTATAGGAATTTTTTTTACCTTTTCCATAAACACCTCCTATATTAATTTTATTATAACATATAAAAAAGAAGATTATATCTTCTTTTTATTATTTAGTTCTTGATAATAAAGAACAGTATCTTTATCATAATATCTTATTTCACCACTAGGTAACATTAGCATTCTTTCAATACCTAAATTATTAACAAAATCAACATTATGAGATACTACTAACATAGTACCTTCAAAAGTCTTAAAAGTATTAGCAATAATTTCTTGTGTTTGAGGATCTAAATGGTTAGTAGGCTCATCTAGTATTAGAAGATTAGCACCAGTTAACGCCAATTTAGCCAATGCAACACGACTTCTTTCTCCAGGAGATAAATATATTACTTTTTTAAAAACATCGTCTCCTGAGAATAAAAAGTTACCTAAAAAGCTTCTCAACTCATTTTTACTTAAATTAAACTCTTTAAAATTTTCTAAAATTGTTAAATCATTATTTAATAATTCATGCTCTTGAGCATAATAACCAATTTCAGTTTTATCATTTATAACTATTTCACCAAGTATTGGTTCTAAATATTTCATAATTAATTTAAGAAGAGTAGATTTACCGACACCATTTTCACCAACAATTAAAAATTTCTCCCCACGAGATAAATCAAAAGTTAAATTATCAATAAGAATATGATCTTCACTATACCCAAACTTTAAATTCTCAACCTTTAATGGGACTAAACCGCTAGGATGATTCATATTAATTTTAATATTAGCTACTTTTTGTTTCTTTTCTAAAACAACTTTATTTTCTTCTAATTTAGCTAACTTCTTTTGTCTATCTTTAGCAATATTAGCTTTCTTTTCATTACCACCAATATATTTAGCAATAATCTTTTTAAGTTTTTCTTCTTCACGAACTTGTTTTTCATATAATCTTTCTTGTGTCTTTAATCTTTCAGTTCTTATCTTCATATACTTTTCATAATTACCAGGGAATAATTCCATCGTATGAGTATTCTTATCTACGTATAAAGTTTGTGTTGTTATTTGATCTAAAAAATCAATATCATGTGATATTACTAATATAGTACCATTATAATTCTTTAAATAATTAATTATATAATCTTTAGTATCAACGTCTAAATGGTTAGTAGGTTCATCTAATAAAAGTATTTCTGGATTAGAATACAATAGACGAGCAAAAGCTATTTTACTTTTTTGACCACCAGATAAATTATTTAACTTCATATCTAATAAATCAGTATCTATATTCATTCCTTCGACAATTCTAAACAGAATATTTTCAGCATTATACACATCATAGTATTCAAGCTTTTCTTGCAATTTACCAATTTGTTTCATTAAATATTTTATTTGTTTTTCATCTGTTTCAACAGCAGCATCTTCATAACATTTAGTAAGTTCAGCTTCTAACTTTTTTATTGGTCTTCCATCTAATAGAAAATCAAATACAGTGATATCCATACTTGGTATTTCATCACTTATTACTTGTGGCAAGAATCCCATTCTTGTTCCAGGTTTAATAATTATTTTTCCAGAATCTGGTTCAAGCTTACCCATTACTAATTTAAAAAAAGTAGATTTACCAGCACCATTAACACCAATAATTCCAATTTTTTCATTATCCTTAATTTGCAGAGTAACATCATTAAATATTTCTTGCAAACCAAATGACATTGTTAAGTTTTTTAACATCATGGGACATTACCACCTTTCTATTTATTTGCTTCGTATAAGTTATTAAATAATTCATAAACAGTCATAGGACCAACACCACCCGGCACTGGAGTTATATAACTACATTTATCTTTAACATTATTAAAATCAACGTCTCCACATAATTTATTATTTTCATCATAGTTAATTCCAACATCTATAATACAAACATTGTTATTAATCATATATTCTGTTATTAAGTTAGCTTTTCCAACAGCAGAAATAATTATATCTGATTTTAAACATAACTCTTTTAAATTACTTGTTTTAGAATGAGCAATAGTAACAGTTGCATCTCTATTAGTTAATAGAGTAGCAATAGGTTTTCCAACTAAATTACTTCTTCCAATTACAAGAACATTCTTACCATTAACATCAATATTATAGTAATCTAAAATATCTATAATTGCTTTAGGTGTACAAGGAATTAATGTATCTAAACCTTGTAATAATTTACCATAATTAATACTAGTTAATCCATCAACATCTTTACTAGGATTTATACTATTAAGTATTAAATATTTATCTAAATAAGATGGAATAGGTAATTGAACAATTATACCATTAGTATTATTGTCATTATTTAATTTATCAATTAATTCTAATATTTCTTCATCAGTTGTATTTTCATATTTATATATATTTATTTTTACGTTTAAGAAATCAGCTATTTTTTGTTTTTGTTTAATATAAACATTACTAGCATCATCATTACCAATACTAATAATAGCTAAAGTAAGATTATTAATTTTATTTTTTAATTCTCCTAATTTTTGATCACTTAATTTTTTTCCATCTAGTAAGTTCATATATATCACCGCAAGATATTATACCATAAAAAAAGGATTTAGTATTAAGCACTAAATCCAGATGCTTCTAATGCACTAGATAATGTAGTAGCATCAACATAACCAGCTATAGCATAAACTAGCTTATTATCTCTAATAATTAATGTTAATGGTGTAGCACCAAATTCTTTTTCAATAAAATCAGAACATGGAATTTCATTACCACTTTGATCTACAGCAGTTGAAACACATTTTTTATCAGCACCAACATTGAATAATCCTTCATATGAATCTTCATCAGTAACTACTAATGATGAAGAAGACATATCGATCATCTTAGTTAAATCTATATACTTAGTAGTAAATCCATATTGTTCTTGAGCTTCAGTAATAATTGGAGCATATAAAGAACAATAAGAACATGTTTGTCTTGCAATTAAAACTACAATAGTATTGTCTTTAGATAATTTTTCGATTTCATCTCCTGTGATTTCATCAAATTTAGAAGTATCATAACCACTATTAGATGATTGATTTGTTTCTTCTTCAGTTACAGTTTTATTTACTGTAGTTCTATTAACCATAACAATAGTATTTAATAGAATAGCAACAATTGTAATTAATACTAAAACGAAAATAGTATTAGTTCTTTTTTCAATATTTACGATTCTATCTTCAACAGTAAGTTCAACATAATCATCATCTTCAGTAATTTCTGGATTAGCTAATTTTTTAACTTTTTTAGTTTTAACTTCATCATCAATTTCAAGTCCATCCATTTCGATTACTTCTTCTTTTATATCCTTTTCATTTTTTGCCATATTTTCTTCACTCCCTTACATTCATTTTACAGAAAAATGACATTTTTTTCAAGAAAAAAGGGGATATTTTTTTAAAATATCCTCTTATTTGCTTATAAATTCAATAATGTCTAAATATACACCATCATTATTTTTTTCTTTTAATATTTCGTGTCTATAATTGTCATATAATTTGTTACTAACATCAGTATATCCGACATCTTTTAAATATTGTTGAGCTTCAATCCATTTATCGTAATTTATTAAAGCTCTATCTTCTGATCCAGATACAAATAGGATAGGTAGGTCAGGCTTATTTACTTCCCAACCATTTGTATCATAAACTTCTTTTAAAAGATTAAACATTGTTTCATATCCATTTAAAGTGAAAATAAAATTACATAAAGGATCAGTTTCTAATTCATTAATAGATTCTTCATTAGAAGATAACCATCTGTTTTTTCCTTTACCACTTAACCCTTTATTAAAACCATTAAATGAATAATTAGTTATTAATTTACTTCTAAAACGATCTCCCTTAAATTTCTTAAGTATTTTTATGTAAGAAAGACCAGTTTTTAATAAAGGATTATAACTAGGAGAACCACAAACAATTAATTTATCAATATCTTTATCATATTTCTTTAAATATTTTCTAACAATTAGTGAACCTAAACTATGTCCAAATAAACATATTTTTAAATCTGGATATTTATCTTTAATATATAAAGTAACTTGATGAGTATCTTCAACTACACTATTAGCTCCATCTTCACCAAAATAACCAAAATCATCAGCGGATTTAACACTCTTTCCATGACCTCTAGTATCAGCAGCTATAACAATATAACCTTGATTACAAATAAAGTTCATAAAGTTTTCATATCTTCCTTTGTGTTCAATCATTCCATGTACTATTTGAATAATACCTTTTGGGTCTCCTTCAGGTGTATAAACTAAAACACTAATTGGATTTTCATCAATAAAAGATTTTAATAATAACTCTTCTTTTTTCATAACAACACCTCAACTAATCTTTCATATTTCTATTAACTTTTGAAATTCTATTAACAGTACTAAATGCTTTAATATATAAGAATATGATAAAGATTAAATACACTAACAATATAATACCACTTTTTGAAAGTAAACAAAAATCAAATATTCCATGAAGTAGAGTAGGAATAAATAAACTATAAAACATTCTTGATTTATATATATTTTTATTACCATTAATGTATGCTTGTTTAGCTATTCCATAATTGTATCCCATAAATACAGCAAAGAATACATGACCTGGAACAGATAGTATTGCTCTCATTATAGCTAACGAAAGACTAAAATCAGATCCAATAATATATAAAATATTTTCTATAGTAGCAAAACCTAATGAAACAAATACTGAGTAAACAATTGCGTCATATATATGATCAAATTCTTTGTTGTTCCATGTGATTTTTTTTAAAACTATCCATTTTGAAAATTCTTCTACTAATGAAACATCTAATAAACAATGTATTGCTAACATAGGTAATTCAACAAAAGTACTATCAGTATCAACTACTAAACTAGCTAAATCATTTATTACTAAAGTTATAATTATTGAAACTAAACCACCTAAAAAGCATTTTACTAACAAGGATCTTGGCTCTTTTCCCATTCTATCATGGGTATCAACATATTTACCTAAAACAAAAGAAGGTAATACAGCCAATAATAACGCAACACTACTCATTTTTACCACCGTATTCATTATAACAAATATATATAACTGATTGCCAGTTATTAATAAAAAATCGTTGCATTTACTATTTAAAATTAATAAAATCAAAAAGCACTACAAAAAAGAGGTTATTTTATAGTGGAAAAGAACAAAGAATTAATCGCAACAATAGAACATCAAAATAATGTTATAAAATCATTATCAAAACTATTCCTAATGGTGTATGAAATAGATTTACTCAATATAATTAGCTTATCAATCGGATATTCATCATCTA
>JAEDJT010000057.1 GCA_016296185.1 Bacilli bacterium | reverse complement strand
TAAATATTAAACACGTAAAAGCTTAAGAAAAAACATAATTAGCACTCTTTTGTAAGAAGTAGCGCTGGTAAATTGAGTTAATTTCAAAGTGACTAGATGCTTATACATCAATGTTTTAGCTTTTTACGATTAAAGTAATCTACTTGAAATTATAGTTAAAAAGAGCAATATTCGGAGCAATATTTTATTTTGATGCAAGCGAGTTTATCAAAGGATTTTAGTGGTATAATATATTTAATTAATATCATTCAATTCATAGTATTAAAAAAGAGTTATCTCAATTTTGAGGTAACTCTTTTCTTGTATGGGATGCATCCCCTTAAAACGCTAATATAAGACGCTTTACACCTTTAAAGCATAATTACACATATACAGTCTTAAAACTCATTAGAGCGTAAAATAGCTTATATAAACAACTCAATAACAAAATATTATCTAGTTTAAGTAAAATATCTATTAATTCTCACTGCGCAAAATTGCGTAGTGAGTTTTTTAGTTGCTGAATACTTTTGACGGTGAACATTTCGTTCACCTTTAAGGGCTCTGAAATGTCGCTATACCTTTTTTTAGGGTGTCGCTAATGTCACCATGTCTTTTTTAAGGTCTGCCCAATATGCCTATACCTTTTTTAAGGTGTCTCAAATGTCTCAATACTCTTTTTAGGGTTTTATGAGCGTATCTACAGATACGGACATGCCAAGTTTCAAATGTCTCAATACTCTTTTTAGGGTGTCCGCAATGTCAGCATATCTTTTTTAAGGTGTTAGCAATGTTAGAACGCTCTTTTTTAAGGGGTGCCTAATCTGCATATTATTTGTTATTAGGCTTTCTTTTTGTTTCAGCATAAGTAAGAACGGGCAATTCTAGGCAATTACGCTTAATACGCCAAAAATTAAAACGTTCTGCAAACTCTTTTAAAGCTCTTCTTTTAGCTTTTTTGTACTTCCAATCACTTAAATTAACTCTAATTGCTATCGCTTGATTGGTTAGCTCTTTAATATAATAATCTTCCAAAATGCTTTTATGCCGTTGTCCCTCAATATCTGTACAATCTTTAAAAGCTATTATTATTGTAGTTGCCACATATGTACTTCTTTCAGCCTCGCTCATATCGTCTATGAGACGTTTTTCAGTTCCATTAGTATAACTATGAGTATTAGGTGTAAAAGTTAACTGTGGGCTTGATAATTGATTGTAGTTTATACCGCCTAAATTTAAATAGTGCCAAAAATCCTCTTTTAAAAACTTTTTGACGTTCATTGTTTCTGTCATGCATTCACACTCACTATTTTCAATAAACCTACTTTTAGAAATTTTTAACTAGATTAAATATAGCCCGTTAATATCAACATATTAGCAAAATACTAGCCTTTAAAATGCTATTAACGCAATAATCACTTTAATTATTGCGTCAGCATCTAATATGCGTAACTACAGTTACACTCATCATTCAAACTAGGTAACTTGTGAGTGCCGTTGTTTGGATACAAGATGTATACATTCTTATTGACTGCCTAATTTTTGGCAATGAATTATATAAGGGTGTCGTGTTCTGCTACTGTCTTTTCACTGCTTAATTTTTAGCAATGAGTTATATATAATTCGACTGCATAATTTTATGCAATGGAATATTTAAGTAATAATGCTGAACTATTCCGACTGCGCAATTTTGCGTAGTCGAATATACCAACGTATCTATAAATACGGAGGCTCAGAACTTATCTAGTTAACAAGTGTATCTGTGGATACGGTTGTTCTATGCCCTTATATGCTGAATTATGCCCGTTTTACCCGTTAATGGTGAAATACTAATGACGGTATCAATGCATTAGCATATTAAATTCCTTGTTTATAGGGGGTGAAACTCATTTCGTTAGGTGGTTGTATGAATGCAATAACACCTACATACGTTGAGGCTAGGTACCGAATCGCCCCAATCCTTGTAGTTCAACGACTTTCGATTCTCTTTGTCAACTAAAAGGGCATTGAAATAATGATGCCTTATTGATTTAACGAAGTAACTTACAGGTGAACTCGTTTGTTATTGGATGCCGTAGACCGTGCTTTTTTGCCTATATTTGCTAAATTATGCTCGTTTTAACCGTCATCGGTAAAACCGCCACAACGGTATTAATGAATTATAGGGTGTATTCATAGGTACGCCCTGCATTCGTTGACACGTTAAGTAATAGGGGTGGGGACATACATGTCACTAGGTTGTTTCTCACGCAACTATTACGATGCACCGCTTAATATGTTTGATTATCATGTTTTTAACTATCATTGCGGTTTTGTGCATAACGGTAATTCATTGATAGGGTGCGGAAGTGTATTGCTATAGGGGGTGCATTTGATTTCACTAGGTTGTCGATGAGTGCATATAATAGCCTGCTAACGTGATGCCACCACCTAATATGCTGAACTATTCAATCATTTGTCGTGAGTAACAGATTTTAAGTAGTTCTATTAGCATTTATCAAAATTAGACGCATCTTTGGGCATGTCCGTAGTTGTAACTACGCTTATAAGGTGTTAAAGCACTGCCGTTGGTTGTCTTGCTTAATCTATTGCATCTATGCCTATTAAATCGGCTTGCATCCTGCTTTTTAGAATGGAATAAGCGACAAAATACATTAATTCTTTAGTCAATTAGTGATACATTCATGGAAACTATGCGCAAAAACTAAGCAATAAAAATAGACGTGCCTAGTTGGTACGCCTATCTTAATTAATGTATTTACTTGTATGCCGTTCTAGTATAATAATTACAAGAATGAAGTAATTTCTTTGTTAATATCGTTTTTCTTGTGTTCAAGCGCCTTTGTAGCTAGGTTAATTCTAGTCGGGGTGCTTTTTTTATGTAATTCTCGTATTTTCTTCCTGTATTTTGCCCTTGTCCTTGATGATATATATTTAAACTCTTCGGGGTGGTTGAGTAGTTGGTTTATCATTGCTCGTTCTTTGACATTGGGCACCGCTAGCCTAGTTACTTCGGGCAAAATTAAACAATTCAGCATCTTTTCCACTCGGTTGTCCCAGTCCTGCACCGTGTTATATGTCTTTGTCTGTCTTAATTGTAGTTCTAATCGTTCCCAGTTCTTTATATATGGGGGTGCTTTTATTCCGTGGTTCTGCCGTAGTTCTATCAACTTGTTATAGTACCTATAAACTTGTAGCGACTTTTTAACACCTGCTGTAATTGATTCAAACTTACCATTTGTACCACGAGTGTAAAATATTTTCGTATTAGGTCGATACAACGTATAAATCATTCCTGCATCATCAAAATTAATGAAGTCTACGGCTATATCTATTCTTGTTATGCGTGGCTTATTGAATAGCCTTGTTATATTGGTTATATGCCTTTTCTCCTGCGCTGTAAGGTGGTTTGAAGTATCTATGCGCCAACTATCAGAATAATATCTATTCTTTGATAGGGTGGCTATGCTGTCACCGTCTCTAAAAAGGTTGTACGTACTCGGTTCACCGTCAATAGGATTTACAGAAGTTAAAACCCAGTTATTCTCTTTTAGGATGTCTTTACACTCACTAATATTGATTTCTCCTGCTACTGTAATTTCGTCCAAACTTATTTCACAATCATTAGAAATATTTTTATTCGAAAGTGTAAAAAGTAAAGGGCTAGCGGGGTATTTACAATAGGCACTCGATTTTTTATTTAAACTTTGTGAAATTGCCACTTTTTACCCCTCTTTCGTTAGTAAAAAAGCGCTCCATATTGGAACGCTAATAATAAAGATTTATAGTTAAAATCTTTCGATAAGCTCGTTTGCACCAACAAAGTTGCTATAATTGAATTGTAAAAATTATTCGAATGGTTTTTACTTACTGCCTACAATCACGCCAATGGTTGTAGGCTTTTTTGTATGCTCGTGTAATTGTGTTTCGTGTGACTTAATCCAATCCGTTATAGACTGCTTACCATACATTTTGCGCCCGTCTATGACTGCTACAGGCATACCTAAACTAGCCCAATAACTGATAGTGGATTCAGCAACGCCAAAGTATTTCGCAATGTCTTTGCGGTTTAAATATGGTCGTGGCTGTTCAATCTGCTTGATGCTATCTGAAACAACAGAAAACACGGTTTTTCTAATTTTTGCTATTTGTTCATCATCTAGTACGAACTCCATTGTTTTAGCCCTCTTTAAGTCTTTTTACTTGTTTCTATATTGCTCTAAGTTCCTTGTTTCTAATTGCTAACTGGGTCGGCAAAACACCGATGCAGTTTGCGCCCTGCATACTTAGCTGTCTCTTTATCCCAGAAACTAAAACGTGATGCAATGTAACAAGCATGTTCTTTTAAAATAAATCCAAAAAATTTGTTATCACGCTTAAATATTGCTAGTCGTATTTGTTTTATCGTTGTGATAACGGTTTTGCTACCGTCACTAATAATTAATGCTGTATCGGGCTTGACGGGCTTTTCATAACTGATAGAGCCAATAATAGGGTGAGCCTCTGCGTCTTTAAAAAATACGATTGCATCTTTGATTGTTACTTTCATTGTTATTACTCCTTTTTCTTGTTTTTTTGGTTAGCCGTTGAGTTCATTTCAACGGTTATTTTTTGTGCCATTGGTGTAAGACGCATTGCATCTTCAACTTGTTTTCTACGATTCTGTTCCTTTGAGTATTTACTCATAAACTCTAAATACTCATTTGGATTTTTAAAAACCCAATACCCCTCATTGGTAGTACTACCAACATCTCGACTTTTAAGCCGTAAATTTCTTATTGTATCGGTAAGCGTCCGCTTTTTAATTCCTAGTGTATTAATAATATCTTCACTAGAAATTGCGTTTTCTTTGCCAACTGGCAGCAAGTTTAAAACCTTTTTTTCTAGTTTGGTTAACTCTGTTTCTTTATTGGGGAAGTTCAAGCCGTAAAGGTTTAATTGTGTTTGTGCTGATTCCATTTAGTTCACTTCCTTTGCTACTGTTTGATGCTCGTTCATGAACTTATCAATAGCGGTTTTACTTATTTTCTTAGTTTTGCCAACTTGAATAGTAGGCAAGCCACTATTAATTAAGCTAGTTAAGGACTTATAGGAGTCAAAGCCTAAATATTCCATAGCTTGCTTATAAGAAAAGTATTCTGTCATACTTAGCCCTCTTTCTATTGATATATATGTATTTCAATCAACTACCTAGATAATATCACAAGACATTTGTATTGTGAATACCTTTGTATTATTAATTGCTAATTTGTGGTATTATGTTTCGATGAAAGAGGGGGCGATATTTTTGAACAAACTTAAAGAGTTAAGAGAAAAAAAGGGCTTAACACTTAAACAATTAAGTGATGCCCTTAAAGAAAATAATGTAAATATTTCGCCAGATTCGCTCGCAAAATATGAACGTGGCGAAAGAAAACCTAAATATGATAAATGGGTAGGAATTGCTAAATTCTATGGTGTGCCAGTTCCATATTTACAAGGTTTAACTATTTCAGAAGATGATGCCGTTAATACATTGGTAAAGTGGTTAAATGGTTCACTCGATTATAGTAATTTTAATATGCAAAAAATGATATATGACTGGCTTATTAAAGTGGGAGAAAGTAAAAAAAGCATATTACAGGCTATAAAAGATTTAGATATAGCCAAAGATTTAATTATTAAATGTTTTCCTTTTATTACCAATCCTGTATTTTTAGCTAAATTTACTAAAGATGATTTAAATAATGGCGTTTTTGAAAATAAAATCGCTGGCATTATTGGAAATAGTGATGACAAGGCAATTTCAACAATTTATAGCACTAAATTTAGTGATGATGAAGATCAAAACTTTAAGATTCAAGGAGCATTAGAGAGTATTATTACTGATATTTATATAGACTTGATTGAAAAGGAACACAAACTAGATCAACGTATAACGAAAATAGAAAACATTTTAAGTAAACTTGAAAAATGATTACGTGCTATACATCCCCTTTAGGGGCGGAATAATAATACATGTTTATAGTTAAAATCCTTTGATAAGCTCGTTTGCACCAACAATCGAAAAGAGGTTTTAACACTATGAACATGAACAATGATATTAAGGAATACCTAACACCCAAAGGTAAAAAACGCTACAAGTTTTCTATTTATGCTGGTAAAGATGCTACTACTGGCAACTCTATTCAAGTTAGAAAAAAGGGGCTAAAAAGTCTTGAAGATGCTGAAAAGCTTTACAAAGATATTCAAGAAAAAATAAATAATGGTGAGTATAGCGGTTATGCTGAATCACATTACAAAATTAGCAAGTTCTATGAATTATGGCTTGCTAATTATAAGCGGACTGTTAAGGAATCAACGTGGACAAACATAGACCAGTATTTTAATAATCATATTCTCAAAGATTTAGGGAATACTTACCTTGATAAATTAACGCCTATACAATGCCAAAAAGTTGTAAATCAGTGGTTTGCATCGTGTGGCTATGCTACTTTTAATGCTCTTTGCATTTATTCAAAAAAGATGCTAGATTATGCGGTTCAAATTGATGCAATAAGAAAAAATCCTATGCGTAAAATCTATAAGCCAAAACAAAAAAGTATTGAGCATGATTTTACAGATTTTTATTCAAAAGATGAGTTAATCCAATTCTTGAATGTTTGTAAGAGAAATAAGCCTTTGAAAGTTTATACAATGTTTCATTTACTAGCTTATACAGGCTTGCGAATAGGTGAAGCGTTAGCTCTCAAATGGTCTGATATTGATTTAGATAACGGGACTTTGAAAGTTAGCAAAACATTAGCAAAGGGCGAAAAGAACTCTTTAAAAATTAATCCGCCAAAAACTAGCAACGGCTATAGAAGTATCGAATTATCATCACAAACTATAGAAGTTTTAAGAGAATGGAAATTTCAACAAAGACGGGACTTATTTAGATTAGGTTTAAATCCAATGAATAAAGATCAAATAGTATTCAACAATAAAAACAATGACTATTTGAGAATAAACGTTGTTAACTATTGGAATGTTTCCTTATGTAATAAATATGGCTTGCGTCATATCAAATTACATGGATTTAGGCATACTCACGCTAGTTTACTTTTTGAGGCTGGCGTATCTATGGAAGATGTAAAGGAAAGAATGGGGCATAGTTCAATTACCACCACAATGAATATTTATACCCACGTAACTAAATCACAAAGAAGAGAAACAGCCGATATTTTTGGCAATTTTATGCAAAATTTGGGCTAAAAGAGCAATATTCGGAGCAATATTTTTATATATGCGCTCTAAGCCCTTGCTACTGTAAGGATGAAACAATAATTAGCACTCTTTTGTAAAAAGTGCTAATTTTTTCTTGCTTTTTTTTGGTA
>JAEDJT010000056.1 GCA_016296185.1 Bacilli bacterium | reverse complement strand
TACAAGATAAAGAATTAAGATATTTAGTTCATAAAGGACTAAGAAATATCCATAATCAATTCTTTAAAGAAGCATTAAAAGAATTTGATTTAGATGATTTAACTCCTGAGATAATAAGTTTTAATTTATCTAATATAATTAATGCAGTTACTAGATTTGGTACAGTAGATGAAAATAGAGACTTATTTAGAGCTATGGTTGGAGAAGAAGAAACAGTAGTATATAAACCTAGAAAAAGTAAAAATAATCCTGAAGGTAAAGAAGTGGAACAAACTTTACAAGAAGCAATGGTTAGAATATCTAAAAGCATTAAACAAAAACAAGATAATAAGAAAAAAGATTGTATTAAACTTTGCAAAAAATATATAGAAGAAAATAATTTAAATGATAGTAAAGTAATAACTATAATAGATGAAGAAGGAAAACTAGTAGACAAAAGAATTACTGGGTTAATTGCTACTAATTTAGTTGATACATATAAAAAACCAGTAGTATTATTATCTGTTTCAACTAAAAAAGATAGAATAACAGGAAGTATGAGAACTTATGGTATAGAAGATTTTAAATCAATATTAGAATCTACTGAAATACTTACAGTTAAAGGACATAAAGGTTCAGCTGGTATAGAAGCAGAATATAAGGATATTAGAAGAATAAAGAAAAGAATAGATAGAGCTATGGAAGATGTTGAAGTTCTTGAAACAGGAATAGATGTTGATTGTGAAGTAGATGAAAATATAAGATTAAAAGATATGGAAGAAATATATAATCTAAAAATGATATGGAATTCATATTGCCCTAAACCATTATTCCTTATTAAAGATGTTGAAATAGATACAGCTAAAGTAAGAGTTCCTTATGCTACACTTATGGTATTTAAAATTGGAGATATAGAATGTAAAAAAGAATTTTGTTCTAAAGTATTTAGAGAAACTTTCTTACATGAAGGAGAACAGAAATTCGGTAGACCTAAGATTAAAGCTGATTTAATAGTAGAAATAGGATGGGATGAATACAAGAAAAAACCTTGTTTCTTATTAAAATATGCTGAATCAGAAATAATTAAGAAAGAAAATAAAAAGAATGATATACCATTTTAAAGGAGGAATATTATGGAGATAAATAGAGTATGGTCAATGCCAAACAAACATACATTTGATATAAAACCAATAAAAGAAATAATTGATAAATATTTAGTAGATGGTATTATTATAGACCCATTTGCTAATAAAAGTAAAATAGCTACAATAACAAATGACTTAGATACACAATATGATACAGATTATCATATGGATGCAACTGATTTTTTAAAAATGTTTGAAGATAATTCGGTAGACATGGTACTTTATGACCCTCCATATTCTCCAAGACAAGTAAGTGAATGTTATAAAAACTTAGGCATGAGTGTAAATATGAAGACAACACAGGCTTCTTATTGGGGAAATCAAAAGAAAGAGATAGGAAGAATATTGAAACCAAATGGTATAGTAATTACTTGTGGGTGGAATAGTGGAGGAATAGGTAAAAAATATGGAATGGAAATACAAGAGATATTATTAGTACCTCATGGTGGATGGCATAACGATACAATAGTAACCGTTGAAAAGAAGGTGAAATAATGAAGAGAGATATATTCCAATATTGCGATAGTGTAATACATATAAGAAATAGACGATATAGAATATTTCAAGAATTAATAGATAATTATTGGGTATTTAGAGAAAAAAATTATGGAACATTATTATTTATCACTTCAGATTTAGATAAAACTTATGATACTCTTCATAAGACTATAGTGACTTATATGATGAATATGGATATTATGAATATAAGAAAAAATAATACTGAGATTGTTATGGATTGCTTAATAGGTAATCAAGAAAAAATTATGATAATAATTAAGAAAGATTATAATTTAGATACGTCTGTTAGGGGTATAAGAGCAGACCAAATAATTCTAGTATGTGAAGATGAAATTATAAAAGTAGATAAAGATGTTATAAATCATTATTTATTAACTACGGTTACTCATACTAATAATGGTGAAGATTTAGATAGATTAATTCTGATTTACTAATTTTAAAGGATAGAGATTTGTTCTCTATCCTTATTTACTTTTAATAAAAATAAGTGTATAATATAAGTATAATATGTAGAAAGAGGGTGTTAAAGTGAATAATTATACAGTGTTACATTGTCATACAGAATTATCTTCAGCAACAACTAATATAGATAGTGTTACTAAGTATGAGGATTATATTAAGTATGCTTCAGAGTTAGGTATGAAAGCTATAGCAATCACAGAACATGGCAACATTCTCTCATGGTTGAAGAAAAAAGAATGCTGTGAAAAATATGGATTAAAATATATACATGGCATAGAAGCATATTTAACTGAAACAATAGATAGCAAAATAAGGGATAATTACCATTGTTGTTTATATGCTAGAAATTGGGATGGAGTAAAAGAACTTAATAAACTTATAAGCACATCATATAATAGAAATGATAATCATTTTTATTATACACCTAGAATATTAATAGATGATTTATTTAATACGAGTGATAATATTATAATAGCTAGTGCTTGTTTAGGTGGAGTATTTAACAAAGGTAATGAAAATATTAAGAAACGTTTTATAGAATTCTTTGTAAAAAACAAAGATAGATGTTTCTTAGAAATACAACATCATAATGTTAAAGACCAAATAGAATATAATAGATATTTATATACTCTTTCTAAGGAATATGGATTAAATCTTATTACTAACACAGACACTCATTGTTTAAATGAAAAACATGTTAAAGGTAGAGATATATTACAAAAAGCTAAGAACATATATTTTGATAATGAAGAAGGTTGGGATTTAACTTTTAAATCATATGATGAATTAATAGAAAGTTATAAAGTTCAAAATAGTTTGCCCATAGAAGTAATATTAGAAGCTATGGAAAATACTAATAGAGTAGCTAATATGGTAGAAGAATTTAGCATGGATAAATCGTATAAATATCCTAAACTTTATGAAAATTCAGAAGATGTATTAAAACAAAAGATAAATGAGGGAGTTATTAGAACTGGCATCAATAAATTACCTAACTATGAAACAGAATACTTACCTAGAATATATAGTGAACTTGAAACATATAAGCATAATGGAGCAGTAGATTTTTTATTACTTGATGAAAATATTAAGACTTGGGCAAGAGAACATGATATATATCCTGGATATTCAAGAGGAAGTTGTAGTGGTAGTTTAATATGTTATTTGCTTGGTATTACTGATGTTGATAGTGTGTTACATAAACTTAACTTTGAGCGTTTTATGAATACTGAGAGAGTTTCATTAGCTGACATAGACACCGATTGGCAACCAAATCAAAGAGAAGATGTTAAAGATTATGTATATTCAATGGAAGGATTATATTGTGCTGATATAATAACATTTAATACAGTAGCATTAAAAGGTAGTATACGAGATGTTGCAAGAGCATTAAAAATAGATTTATCAATCGTAAATGATATATGTGAAAATATTAATGATGATAATATAGAAAGTTATAGAGAACAATATAAAGAATTATTTGAATATGTTGATATAATAAACGGAACAGTTGTAAGTATCGGAACGCACCCTTGTGGACAAGTGTGTTCTCCTATACCTTTAGATGAAAATATGGGATTACTAACTTTAGCGACTTGTAAAAACCCAGTTACAATGTTAAATATGAAAGAAATAGATAGTCTTAATTATGTAAAACTTGATATACTTGGGTTAGATAATATTCAAATTATAAATGAAACTTGTAAATTAGCTGGTATAGAAAGATTAACTCCTCAAAATATAGATGATAATGATGAAGCAGTATGGCAATCAATAAAAGAAGATACTTTAGGTATATTCCAATGGGATGGTAGTGGAAGTTATTATATTAAAGATTTATTCTCAGATGAAACAATAAAAAGAATAAAAGAAGTATATCCAGACTTTAGATATATAGATTTAATGTCATGTGGTAATGGTGCTATAAGACCAGCTGGTGCTTCATATAGAGATAAACTTGCACAAGGTATATTCAGAGATAATGGACATAAAGCATTAAATGATTTACTTGCACCAACACTTGGATATTTAGTTTATCAAGAACAGATAATAGCATTCTTAAACCAATTCTGTGGTTATACAATGGGCGAAGCAGATATTGTCCGTAGAGGGTTTGCAAAGAAAACTGGTACTGAACAATTTATACCTAATATAAAAAGTGGATTTATAGATACTATGGAAGAAAAATATGATGTAAGCAGAGAAGAATCTGAAAGAATAGTTGAAAGTTTTATACAAGTAATAGAAGATGCTTCTTCTTATCTATTCTCTTTAAATCATAGTTTGCCATATAGTTATATAGGTTATATATGTGGTTATTTAAGATATTATTATCCTTTAGAGTTTATGACAACTATGTTAAATATAAATAAAGATGATGCTGAAAAAACTAATAAAACAATAGCTTATGCTAAAGAACATAATATGACAATAAGACCACCTAAATTTAGATATTCTAGAGCAGAATATTTTATGGATAAAGAAACAAATTCTATATATAAGGGTATGGCTAGTATAAAATATATGAATGCTAATGTATCTGAACAATTATATGAATTAAGAGATAATCAATATAATAACTTTATGGATTTACTTATAGATATATATGGTAAAACTTCTATTAACTCAAGACAACTTAATATATTAATAGCAATAGATTATTTTGAAGAATTTGGTAAATCACAAAAGTTATTAGATATAGTAGATATATATGATAATATAATGAGAAAAAAATTAAATAGTAAAAAAGGAGAAGTATCATTTGATAAAAATAATTTAGCTTATCCTAGAGAAATAATAGAAAAATATGCTACTGAAAAAAGTAAAGAGAATAAATACAAACAGTATAAAGTAGAAAGTGCAAAAGAATTATGTAATGAATTAATAGAAGATATTAAAGATATGGAAATGCCATCAATAGATAAAGTAAAGATTAACCTAGAGATGATGGGTGAATGTAATTATCACTTTGAAGATTATTCACCTTCTACTTGTATAGTTGCAGATATTATAACTAAATATAAAACAAAAAGAGCATGGCTATTTAATATTAGTAGTGGAAATATAGCCGAAATAAAATTTGGAGAAGGATATTATAATGCACAACCATTTAAAGCATTAGATGTTTTAGATGTGTATCATATAGTTCAAAAACCTAAAAAAGAGCAAAAAGAAGTTGAAGTAGAAGATAAATATGGTAATATGGTTACTAAGAAGAAATGGATACCTACAGGAGAAATGGAGTATTATTGTGATGAATATAGATTGTTAGATAATGAAGAAATAGAAGATTTGAATATGCAAGAAAAAGAATATAGAGAAAATTTAGAGTAGATTTATTTCTACTCTTGACTTTTAATATAATTTACTGTATAATATAAACAAAGATTAAATAAATTGGCTTATTTATATAATGTAGGTAGTCGGAAAGGAGTTATAAATGGTTAATAAATTTATAGTAATGAGTACCAAATAAACTTTAAAATATTATGTATTAGGGAAGGTGGAGGGTACTAACTCATGTGTAAAAAAAATAATAAAAGATACTGTGAACAATGTGGTAGAATGATTAACAATGGACATAGCTTATGTGAAAAACACTATCAACAATTAAAACGTTATGGTGTATTTTTAGACAATAATCAAAGAGACGAAGAAGATTTAAACGAAATTATATTATATGAAACTCATGCAGAAATAATGTTGTATGACGATTTGTTTCAAGAGGAATTAGACGATAGAGTTATTATTGACCTAGAAGATGTAGAAAGTGTGAAGTATGTCAGATGGAATAGAAAACAATCTTGCATAGTGGGAAATGTTTTAGGCAGAAAAGTACCATTAGCAAATTATATATTAAATACAGACAAGAAAGTAGAATATATTGACGGAAATATTTTAAATTGTAGAAAAGAAAATTTAAATATAATAGAAAAAAAACATAAAGTTAAAAAAATAGACAAAAGAAGAAAAGGTAAAATAGATATAACTTCTTTAGGGACAAGTACCATTGATGTTACTGGTTCATGTTGGAGCATAGAATATGATAAACATGATGGTACTAGAGGATTAATATTAATTGAAAATGGTATTAATCAAGGTGGAACTGTTGTAGAAGATTATAATGCTAATAAAAGAATGGCAGATTATATCCCTTATGATAGAGCAGATTTTATGTTATTCAGCCACATTCATGGAGACCATCTACTTTTATCACCAGCTGGAATTAGCAGAGGATTTAATGGTAAAGCTATTATGACAAGTGGTATGAAAGTATTAGCTGAAAAATTATTACTAGATGGAAGTTTTATTCATGATAGAAATATAAAAGAACTTAAAAAAAGTGGTAGAAAAGTAGAACCTTTATTTACAGAAAGTGATACCTATTTATTTTTAAATAAAGTAAAAGAAATACCTTCTAATGAAATTATTAAATTAAGTGAAGAAGTTAGTGTTAGATTAGTTAATAATAGTCATGTATTAGAAGCATATCAAATAGAATTATTTATTAAAAAACCTTCTAATCATGTAGTTAAAATATTATATACTGGAGATTTAGGTTCTAAGAAAAATTTTGAATTCCAACCATTCTTAAAAGAAAATGAAATAGTTAAAAAAGCTGATATTATGATTTGTGAATCAACTTATGGAAGTAATTCAAGAAGTTTTACTAAACAAGAATGCATAGATGAACGTAAAGAACTTATGAATATAGTAGATGATACCATTAAGAATAAAACAAAATGTCTAATACCTAGTTTTAGTTTTTCTCGTAGTCAATGTGTTATGTGTATGTTATATGAACACTTAAAAGAATCAAAAGAAAACTTTCAGATAATAGTAGACAGTAGATTGACAGGGGAGATTAATAATGCTTATAGAGAAGTTCTACAAGGAGAAGATAGAGAATATTGGAATGAAGTAATGGGATTTGATAGATTTAAATTTATAACTAATTATAAAGAAACATTAGAATATGCTACTAAAAATGATGGAATACCAAGAATAATATTATCTAGTTCAGGATTTATGGAAGCTGGACATGTAAGAACTTGGTGTAGCCATATAATGTCTAATCCTAATAATACAATATGTTTTATTGGATATAGTGGAATAGGAACTTTAGCCGATAAAATACAAAATTCTAAAAATGGAGAAATAATGATAGATGGAGTTAATTGTATAAGAAAGTGCAAAATTAAAACATTTAGAACATTTAGTAGTCACATACAACAAGACGAAATTATTAATTACTTTAAACAAATATCTATAGGCGATAGAATATTAATACATCATGGAAATAAAGAATCTAAATATGAATTAAAAGAAAAGGCTACTGAAGAATTAAGAAAAATAGGTAAAACAACTAAAATAGTAGTAGTAGATAAAGGTAGCGATACATTTAAAATATAA
>JAEDJT010000055.1 GCA_016296185.1 Bacilli bacterium | reverse complement strand
ACTGAAAGTAATGAATATTTATATGAAGAATTAATTAATACTTTAAAATTAGAAATGGTATATGAAACTAGTTTAAATAAATTTCCATTAGTAAATGGTAATTTAAAATATAAAGAATTAGAAGATGATTTACAGTATTTTGTTATATATAAGATTAATGTTAATAGAGAAGAATTAGTTTCTATTATAGAAAACTAATTCTTCTTTTATGTTATAATTATTAAAGTGATAGTAATGAAAAAAAAATTAGTTAATATACTTTTTTTTATTCCTAACTAATAATAAAATAAATATATCTAAAAATAGTATTATTAATATGATAGATATGATGATAAGACAGATAGAAAAATTAAACCTAAATATAGTATTACTGAATGAGATAATTATTATAGTAATACTAATTATGATGATGAAAGTTTTAATGATAAAAAGAATATTATTAATAAGTATTTAGATAGTATTAAATTTAGTAATGATATAGTTTGGAATTTAGGTAGTAACGATGGTACTTTTTCTAGATTATTAAATAATAAAGATGTTAATGTTATATCTTTTGATATAGATTATAATGCTGTAAATATAAATTATTTATTAAGTAAAAATAATAAAGATAATATGTTACCTTTATTATTTGATTTTAATAATCCTACACCTAGTATAGGTTTTGATTTAAAAGAAAGATTAAATAAATCTTTCTTTTTTTCATATATTTAATTGGTGATTATATGAAAAAATTATTGTTATTTATATTAATATTATTACCTATAAATGTATATGGTATAAGTGCTAGTAGTTATATTGTTATGGATCAAGATAGTGGAAGAGTATTAGAAGGAGATAATATTGAGAATGAACGATTAATAGCTAGTATTACTAAAATAATGACATGTATTATTGCATTAGAATATGGAGATATAAATGAAGTAGTTAAAGTAGATGATAGTATTATAAAATCATATGGTAGTGGTATTTATATACAAGTAGGTGAAGAATTAACTTTAGATGATTTATTATATGGTTTAATGATGAGAAGTGGTAATGATGCAGCATTACAAATTGCTAAGAGTGTTACAGGTAGTATTGAATCTTTTGTATATTTAATGAATCAAAAAGCAGAAGTGTTAGGAATGAAAAACACTATTTTTATTAATCCAACTGGATTAGAAGATAATAATGGTGGTGGGAATATGTCTAGTGTTTATGATATGGCTATACTTACTAAATATGCTATGAATAATGATAATTATAGAAGATATGTTAGTACTAAGAATTTAACTGTTAAATCTAGTTATAAGACGTATAAATGGACTAATAAGAATAAGTTATTATTTAGTTATGATTATTGTACTGGTGGTAAAACTGGATATACTAAGAAAGCTAAAAGAACTTTAGTTACTACTGGTAGTTATAATGATATGAATATTATTATTGTTACTTTTAATGATGGAAATGATTTTAATGACCATAAGAATCTATATCAGAAATATTTTAATTCATATAAGAGAATTAAAGTATTAGATAAAAATGATTCTTATGGTGATAATATATATTTAAAGAATGATTTTTATATGATAAGTAAAGATGGAGATAATATAACTACTAGATATAAAATTAATGATGGAGATTATAGTAATGGAGAAATAGTTGGTAAAGTAGAAGTATTATTAAATGATAAAGTAATTGGATATAGATATTTATATTATTATAAAGATATAAAAACTAGTTTAGGTAATATACTTCATAATATTATGTTATAATTAATATGGTGAATATAATATGGCAGAATTTAGTATAAAAGATTTAGGAACAATAAAATGTCCTAAATGTGGTTATGATAATATTAATGGTAGTAAGACTTGTGGAAAATGTAATAGTAGATTGGTTTTATATGGAAATAAGTCTTGTCCAAGATGTGGATTAAAATTAAAAGATACAGATAAGAAATGTCCTAAATGTGGTTATGTTCTTAATGGTTGTATAAAAAAAATATTATTTACATTAGTACAAATATTAGTAATAGTTGGATTAGGATATATAATTATTAAATATGGTGGTGGTCGTTATAAATGGCCATTAAGAGTATTAGTATTATTTGTAGGTTTATGTATACTTACTATGACTACTAAAGAATATCATAAAGTTGTAGAATTTATAGAAGATCCAATAGTAGCAAAATTAGAAAAAGAACAAGAAGAAAAATTTAATAAAAAAGGAAAATAGAAATATTTTCTTTTTTTAAGATTTAGTATATAATTATGGGACAGGTGATTTATATGGAACGTTTACAAAAAGTTATTGCTAATGCTGGAGTTACTTCAAGAAGAAAAGCAGAAGAATTAATACTAGATGGAAAAGTTAAAGTTAATGGAAAAGTAGTTACAGAATTAGGTGTTAAAGTAGATGATAGTGACGCTATTGTAGTTAATGGTAAACCATTACCTAAAGTAGATAAAAAAGTATATTATTTACTTAATAAACCAAGTGGATATATTTGTAGTTTAAGTGATGAAAAAGGAAGAAAAGTAGTTACTGATTTAATAGAAGATAAAAGTATAAGAGTTTATCCAGTTGGTAGATTAGATTATGATACTACAGGATTATTGATATTAACTAATGATGGAGATTTTGCTAATATGTTATCACATCCATCTAATAATGTAGAAAAATTATATAGAGTAACTATAGATGGATTATTAACTGCTGATGAAATATATGCATTAAAAGATGGTATAGATATTGATGGAGTTAAAGTAGTACCTACTAGAGTTAAAATAAAAAAGAGAAATTTAAATAAGAAAACTGAAATAGTAGAGTTTGGTATTGTAGAAGGAAGAAATCATATAGTTAAAAGAGTATTTGATAGTATTAATCATCCAGTACTAAAATTAAAAAGAGAAAGTTATGCTTTCTTAAATGTAAATGATTTACAAATAGGTCAATATAGAGATTTAAATCCAAAAGAAATTAAGAAGTTAAAAGAATTAAAAAAAGACACTAAATAGTGTCTTTCAATTTGAAGTAAATATTTTTTTATGTTATTATGTATATAGCAAGTGATATTGCATAATATAAAAAGAGGAACTACTCATATTGGGACCTGAGTACTACCTTGTTTTGGTTGCACTTAATCCGTTGGATTGAGTGCTTTTTTCATTTTATAATTCATTATCATTTAAATAATAGAAGTATAAGTAGAATGATGATAATGATTAAAGAAGAGATTAAGAAATCTTTCTTTGACATATCATCACCTCCTTTCGGAGGCTGCACTCAAGTTATGAGTAATTCCTGATATATATTATATCAAACGAATGTTTGTACAACAATAAAAAGACACTATTTAGTGTCTTTTTATTAAGCAGCTTCTTGAACTTCTGCTTCTTCAATAGAAATAGCTGCAACTGGACAAGAGTCGATTGCTGCTTGAACTTCTTCAGATTCAGCATTTTCATTAGAGATAACTTTAGAGATACCTCTTTCATTATCAAAATCAAAATTGCTTTGTGCGCAAGCTATACAAGCTCCACAACCGATACAAGTTGTTTCGTCTACTTTAATTTTTTTCATGTTAATAATTCCTCCTTAGTAATACCATTATAACATAATGTAAAGGAGTTATTAAAATAATTTAATTTCAAATTTACTTATGGTATGATTATAAGTGTAAGGAAGTGTCGTTTATGCAATCAAGAATGGATAGATATAATGCTACTAGTCGTGATGATGAAAACAAGATAAGTAGTAAATTTGAAATTAAAGAAGGTTCAAGTAGACAATCTAGAAATAGAGATTTATATGAAAATTATGGTGATACTGAACTTGATAATTTTGATGTAGACAGTAACGTATCTGTTATAGGCGACAACTCTAGAAATATTAATCTTGATAATTTAAGAGATATGTTAGATCGTAAATATAGAGAACCAGCTCCTAGAAAAGAACTAGTTCAAGAATATGAAGAAAATCAAGAAAGAATGAAACTAGCTGAAACTAGAGAATATGATTTAAACCAAATATTAGAAAAAGCTAGAGCTACTAAAGAAGTTAATTATGAAGAAGAAAGATTAATGAAACTTCATAATACACAATATGATATTTTGAAGAATTTAGATTTATATGGTACATCAAGTAATGATGATGACGATGATATAGATGAAGTAATTGTTAGTGAACCTAAGAATGAATCTGAAAAGAGATTAATGGATTTAATAGATACTATTAATGATAATGAATTTAGAAATACTCAAGAATTAGCATTAGATATATTTAGTGATTTAACTGGTGATGATGATAATACTAAAGTGTTAGGTGCTATGGATTTAACACGTGAAATAGAATCTTCAAGAGCTGCTGCTAGAGAAGAAGGAATGAATACAACACAAATTCTTGCTCAAGCTAGTAAGACTATTGAAGAAATGGAAGAAGAATATGATAGAACTCAAGGATTACAATATGATCCTGAAATAGGTACTGCTACACAAACATTAAGTCAAGTTGGTACATTAGATGATATAGAAGATATTGGATCTACTACAGAAATACTAATGCAAGCAGGAGATTTAATAAATGAAATAGGTAATGCACCTAAGAAATCAATTGATGAGAGTAGTACAACAGAGATACTTGCACAAGCAGGAGATTTAATAAATGAGATAGGTAATGCGCCTAAGAAATCAATTGATGAAAGTAGTACAACAGAAATACTTGCACAAGCAGGTAAGTTAATAGATGATATGGAATTACCTATGACAAAAGAAATGAAAGAAATAGGTAATACAACTGCTATATTAAGTGAAGCTGGTAAACTAATAGAAGATATGGAATTAGAAGAAAAATTAGATAAACCAGTTAAGAAAAATAAAAAACATGAAATAGATGATGATTTTGCAGATATAAAAGAAGATAGTGCTATTATTAATTTTTTATTAAAAGTAATAATTGTAATAATAATTATATTATTTATAGCTGGTGGAATATATTTAGCTGATCATTTCTTAAATTTAGAACTATTTTAATAATAGTTTTTTTTTATTCATATTATTTAATATGAAATTAAAAAGAAAATATAAATATAAAAAGTTTATTATATTACTATTAAGTATTATAACTATTATACTTATATATACTATTTATACTATTAATTATGTAGGTAATGTAATAACTCCTAAGATAAATAAATTTGTTATTAAGATAACTGATGATAATGTTAATCATTATATTGCTAGTGCTATAGATAAGAATACTATGTCTAAATTAGAGATAGATGATATTATTCATTTAAATATGTACAAAGATAATATTGTTAGTGTAGATTATAATTTAAAGAATGTTTATAACTATCTAGGAGATACTATTAATACTTTATATAGTGAAGTATATAATTTAGATATTAATAATCCTTATTATGATAATGATAAAAAGGTATTTAAGGTCCCTATGGGATTTATTAGTAACAATGTATTAATAAGTCATCTTGGACCTAAAATACCTATTAAAATAGATTTATTAAGGGAAATAAATATAAGTTTTAAAACAAAATTAAGTGATTATGGTATTAATAATTCTTTAGTAGAATTATATTTAAATATTACTGTATATAATAATATTATTAATCCATTCTATCAAGAAGAATATAGTAGAGATTATGAGATATTAATAGGTTCTAGAATGGTAGTTGGTAAAATACCAGATTATTATAATGGATTAATAGAAAAGAGTAGTTCAATTGTATCTAGTTAATAATAAAAATATATGTTATTATATTTATAGTAGGTGAATAGTTATGGATAATTATGTATTTATAAACAAAGGTTTAAATGATTCATTATTATTATATTTACAATATAAAGATGATGATAAATCATTACAATATAATTCATTCTGGTCTTGTATTATAAGAATGTTATCTTTAATATATGATGAAGAAACTATTATTAATGCTTACTATAATAAAGATACTAAATTATTTAATAGTACTTTATTACAATATGGATTACCAGTAGAAGAATTAACTAAATTTAAAGATAATTTAGCTAGATGCTATGCTTTTGAACATGGTCAAAAGGATAGAGTTATAAAGAAGAAAAATAGATATTTTAACTTTGTACAAAAAGGTTTAATAGATATGTTAGTATATAAAAATAATCAACAAGTGGTAGATGTAGATATTAAAAAAGAATTCTATGATTTATTATTTACTGCTAATAGTAATGATTTTTATAGAAAATCATATGCATTAAAATTAGCTTATAATCCATATGAAATAGATGATTATTTTAAGAGACAAGGTTTCTTAGTATTGGGGTAATGGTATATGAAAGAAATAACAATAAATAATGTTAATTATGAAGTAATAGAGAATAATGGGGATGCTATTGATAAAGAATTACTAGCAGAAAAGATTACTGATTATTTTGATGGTTATGATTATATTGTTGGTGATTGGGCTTATAGTAAATTAAGATTAAAAGGTTTTTATGAGTCTAATAATAAAAATTGTAAAAAGTACAATGATATTAAGAATTTAAAGGAATATATTGATACAAAATGTGCTTATGGATGTAAGTGGTTTTCAATCAAAAGAAAATGATTGAAAACCATTTTTTTATTTGTTATAATATTACTTAGAATAGAGAGGGATTTGTATGCCAGAAAAGATTGCGATCTTGAAGGATTCTGGTGAGACATTAAACAGTAATGTTGTGTCTATTTTTGTTATACCAGATTCTCAAAAGAAATATATTATTACAACTGAAAATGCTGTTGATCCTCATGGATTAACTGTTTTGCATGTTAGTGAAGTTAATGATACTAACTTAACTAAAGTAGCTACGGATGAAGAATGGAATAGTATTAAAACAATCATGCGTGCTATTATTTCTGGTAATGCAGGTTCTTATCAATATGCGCCTTTAATGTCTGAAGCTAAAGCTGAAGGACAATATTCAAGAGATATATCTGTAAGTAGTTCTGCTGCAAAACAAATGGTGGATAACTATGCTGCTGGAAGAGCTTTAATTGAAACTCCAGCAGAAGAAGCACCTGCCGAAGCTGCTGCTCCAGCAGAAGCTGAAGCATTAGAACCAGTACCACAAGGAAGTACAATATTCCCTGACAATGGTGCGGATAATAAAGATGCAGAAGTTAGTCCTGGAATTGAAGAAGTAGAAGCACCAGCTGAGACTCCTGCACCAGTAGAGGCTGCTCCAGCAGAAGCTGCACCTGAAGCTACACCTGCAGAAGTTGCTGCTCCAGTAGAGGCTGCACCAGCTGAGACTCCTGCACCAGTAGAGACTGCTCCAACAGAAGCTGCACCTGAAGTTAAACCTGCAGAAGTTGCTGCTCCAGTTGAGTCTGCACCAGCTGCTCCAGTAGTTGTTCAAGCTGAAGCTGCGCCGATAGAAGCACCAGCACAAGAAGTTGCTGCTCCAGTAGAAGCTGCTCCTGCTGAAGAACCAGCTCCTGTACAAGTGGAAGTACAACAACCTGCTGTTACAGTTAACTTTAATGCAATGCCAAGTTTTGATC
>JAEDJT010000019.1 GCA_016296185.1 Bacilli bacterium | reverse complement strand
AATAATCCAATTTATTGCTATTTTAATTATGATAATAATATATACCAATATTATTATTGATATAAAAATAGAAACTAATAATACAAACTATTATAATCTAATAAATAAAGAATTAAAAAACAATAACATTGTAAAATATAGTATTGCATTAAATGAAAATAAACTATATGAAATAAAAAACAAAATATTAGAAGAAAACAAAAATATAGAATGGATAAATATAAACAGAGTTGGAATGACTTATGATATAAAATTTCAACCTAAAATTATTAATAATCCAAAAGAAGAACATAATAATTGCGATATTGTTTCAACTAAAGATGGAATGATAACTAAAATAATTACTAATAAAGGAGTAGAATTAGTAGAAAAAAATGAATTAGTAAAAAAAGGAGATATCCTTATAAGTGGATCCATATTATTTAATGACGAAGTTAAAAATACAGTATGTTCAGAAGGAGTAGTATATGCCAAAACTTGGTATACAATAAGTATAAAAACAACAAAATACTATGAAAATAAAAGTTATACAGGAAAAAAAAGATATAATATATCAATAAACAATAAGAAAATATTTAAAGAAAAATACAAAGACTATGAAATAAATAATAAAAAAACAATAAATATATTAAAAACAAATGTAAACATATTTAAAGAAAATGAAATAAATAAAGAATATATAAAATATACAGAGGAGCAATTAAATAAAACAATTGAAGAGAAGATAGCAGAAAAACTAAAAGTAGAATTAAAAGACAACTATACTATACTTGAACAAAAACTTTTGAAAAAAAATGATAAAAATAGTACAATAGAATTAGAGTATTTTATAGTAGTGGAGCAAATAATAAGCGAAAAAAATATAATAGAATAGGAAGTGATAATATGAAGAGCCTATCACCTTTTTACAATACGTTCGAAGTGGCAATAAAAAACTGTTGGCCAATGTTAGCTTTATTCATAGTAATTATCACTGTACTAAGAATTACAAAGATTATTATTAACCATGAAGAATTTATATTTCATAAAGAATTCTTCAGGTTATTAGCTGTATTATATTTTTTACTATTATATTACATGTTATTGACCACAGAAGGAGCTTCTAGCGGATTTAATATAATACCATTTAAAGAAATGACAAGATATACAATAGGATCAAAATCATTCTTCTATAATGTAATAGGTAATATAGTATTGTTTATCCCATTTGGTTTTATAACCTCGTGGTATTTAAAGTCAAAAAAAACCTTTCAAAATGTATTAATAACGACTATAATAAGCTTAACAGCTGAATGCATCCAATTCTATATTGGAAGAGCATTTGACATAGATGATATAATATTAAATGTTCTTGGATCAATTGTTGGTTTCATTATATATGTATTCGCAGAAACAATCGAGAAGCATTTACCAAAATTTTTAAGAAATAATATATTTTATAACATTATAGCTATAATAGTATTCATCTTAATAATACTATTATTTGGAAGTATATGGGGGATTAGAATATGAACAATGATTATACAATAGTAGATAATGACTTATATAAAGATTATGATTATTTATATAATGTATTAGATGCTACATTGAAGCATGAAAAAGTTGATAATGCAATATTTTCAATTATATTTGTTGAAGATGATGAAATACATCAAATAAACAAAGATTACAGAAAAATTGACAGAATAACAGATGTAATATCATTTGCATTTGAAGATTATGAAGATATAGAGTATAATGATATACGAATGCTTGGTGACATTTATATTTGTATTCCACAAATGAAAAGACAAGCCGAAGAATATGGACATAGCGAAAAAAGAGAATTATCTTTCTTAGCAGTTCATGGCTTACTACATTTGTTAGGGTATGATCATATGGAACCAGAAGATGAAAAAGTAATGTTTAGTTTACAGGAGTTGATTTTAGATGGCGAAGACATCAAAAGATAAAGTAAATTTTCCAACAGATGAAAAAGGTAATTTTTCTAGAGATGGAATTAAAGTACGTGGATTTGGAAGATTCTTAAAAAGTTTTGGATATTCATTAGAAGGATTAGCGTACGCATATAAATATGAACAAAGTATGTTAATTCATGTAATTGTAACTATAATAGTAGTTGCAGTAAATATTTTATTTAAAGTTGATTTAATGGTATGGTTAGTAACATTATTAGCAATAGGAATGGTATTATCAGCAGAATTAATAAATACAGCAATAGAAGCTGTAGTTGATTTAGTAACTATGGAAATACATCCATTAGCTAAAATTGCTAAAGATTGTGGTAGTGCAGCTACATTTGTATTAGCTTGCATGGCAGCAGCACTAGGCGTTGTAGTTTATGCTCCAATTCTATTTAATTTATTAGGATTATAATGAAAAGTGGATTTGTAAGTTTAATAGGTAGACCTAATGTAGGAAAATCTACTTTACTTAATACTATTATTAATCAAAAAATAGCTATTACATCAAATAAACCACAAACTACAAGAAATATAATACAAGGAATATATAATGAATCTGGATATCAAATAGTATTCGTAGATACTCCAGGAATTCATAAACCATTAAACAAATTAGGAAAAGTACTAAACAAAGAAGCTCAAAGTATGGCTAAAGACGTTGATGTTGTATTATTAGTAGTTGATGCAGCAGACGGAATAGGTACTGGTGACAAAAAAATAATCGACTCATTACAAGGAACAGATTCACCAGTTATTTTAGTACTAAACAAAATAGACAAAATGAACGATACTCAAATCTTAAAATCAATTAATGATTATAAAGATTTATATCCATTTGCTGAAATAGTACCTATATCAGCAAGTAAAAAAGACAATATTATAGCATTACTAGATTGCGTAAAAAAATATTTAACAGACAACATGAGATATTTTAGTGATGATGATATTACAAGTAGTAGTGTTAGCTTCTTAGTAAGTGAATTCGTAAGAGAAAAAATCTTTAGAATGACAGAAGAAGAAATACCACATAGTATAACTTGTATAACTTCTAAATATGAAGAAAAGAAAGATATTATTAATATAACAGTTGATATCATTGTAGATCGTGATTCAATTAAAAAGATTGTTATCGGTAAACAAGGAGCTTTATTAAAAAGCGTTGGTATCGAAGCAAGAAAAGATATAGAAGAATTACTAGGTAAAAAAGTATATCTAGAATTATATGTTAAAACAATTAAAAATTGGCGAGACAAAGAAAGATATCTTAATGAATTAGGATTTAATGAAAAAGACTTTATTAGTTAATGAATAAAAAATAAAAAAAGAACCCATCATTAATATAGAAAGGATGAGTTCTTTTATTATGAATAAAGAAAAATATTGGAAACTATTTACAAAAACAGGGAAAATAGATTATTATTTAAAGTATAAGAAAGAAAAGTAGTGATTGTATGATTAGTAGTGTAGAAGGCATTATAGTATCTGAAACACCATATGGTAACACATCTAAAATTATTAATGTATTTACAAAAGAACATGGAATAATAGGTATATTAGCTAACGGTGTAAAAACTTTAAAAAGTCCATTAAGAACAAAAACATTAAAATTTACTTATGGTAGATTTCACATATATTATAAAGAAGAAAAACTATCTAGATTAAAAGATGTAGATATTATAGATAACTTAACTAATATCAAAAATGATATAGAATTATTCAGTTATTTATCATATATAGTAGAATTAACAACTCAAGTTGTAAAACAAAATAAAGATGATGAAATATATAACTTACTAATAGCAACAATCACTAAATTAAATGAAAAACAAAATCCCTTAATTTTAACTAATATACTAGAAATAAAAATGTTAGATTACTTAGGAGTAGGATTAAACCTTGATTCATGTATAAAATGTGGAAATAAGAAGAATATAGTAACGTTAGATCCAGATGAAGGTGGATTTATCTGCCAAGATTGTTATACAGATCAAAAAATACTATCACAAAAAAGTATACAATTAATTAGAATGTATTACTTGATAGATATTAATTCAATTAGTAAAATAGATATTAAGGATGAAATAAGTAGTGAAATTAACTATTTTCTTGATAAATATTATGAAAGATATACCGGTTTATATCTAAAAAGTAAGGATTTTTTAAAAACAATTAACAAAATAAAATAGGAGTGAAGTATATGGTAGTAAAAATAGATGATATACGTCATAACGGTAGAATAGATATTAATGAAGGTATAGCATTAGGTGCTATCAAAATTGATACTGCTGAACGTGAAGGATCTAGAGAAAAATTCTGGAGTAATAACGAAATATTACTAACTAAAATTATAAAAAAAGATACTTTAGAAGACTATGGTGAAATAATAGGAATGGAATTAGCCAAATTTCTAGGTATAGAGACTGCTCATTATGATTTTGCAACATATAACGGACAAAATGCTGTAGTAACATTAAGTGTTTTAGAAGACGATGAAATACTAGTTAGTGGAGTAGAAATAATAAACGACGTAGAAGAATATGTATTAAGGACACAAGGTTACTGTAAAAGTTATTACGAAATATTAAATAAATATGGTATAGATGATATTAAAAATCTAAATAAATATGATAAAAATATTAAAATGAGAGCATTATATGAAATAATTATGTTAGTACGTATTGCTAAAGTAAAAACAAATTATACAACACTAGATTCATTAAAATTAAGCGAAGTTGGTTCTTTATCAGAAGAAATAATAGATGAATATTTATTCCTAATAGATGAAATATTTATCGATATAAATGACATGTATCAAGAAGATTTTATTTTATGGACTAATAATACACACGAATGTAATAATTTATTTGATATGTGGGCTATATTAGACGCTTATATAAGAAGAAATAAATTAATAGTTCCAGAAGGAGAAAATATATTAGAAGGATTAGCACAAAGATTCTTATTTGATATTTTAACTCTACAAGGGGATAGACATGCAAGTAATTGGAGTCTTATAAAAAATAAAAACACTAATGAAATTAGATTAGCTCCACTATATGATAGTGCAAATTGCTTTTATTTAGCTGAATTAAATAGTTTTAAAGAAATAAACAATACTATAAAGAAACTAGAAAATCCATCTATTGATGAAAAGAAAAAAGAAAAAATGAAGCAACAAATAAAAGCCTTAATGAACAAATCTAGAGCAAAATTAAGATATAGCAGAGACGATTTTGACAAAAAAGTTAACAATACAGATATGATTAGAGAATTTTTTAGAGAAACAGATCCATCACAATATGAA
The DNA here is from genome assembly GCA_016296185.1 of Bacilli bacterium. Classification (GTDB taxonomy): domain Bacteria; phylum Bacillota_I; class Bacilli_A; order RF39; family UBA660; genus Coprovivens. The sequence continues at coordinate 23,637 of JAEDJT010000019.1, read as the reverse complement.
GAAATTGTCAAAAAAATTATGTGTTTAACGCCTGAAAATATTGAGCAAATTTTTACAAAAATCGAAAAAAATGGTATAACTATACCAATAGAGGTGAAAAATGTAGTTAAAGCTACATTAGCCGAAGGAGTAAAAGAGGTAAAAGAGGCTCTAAATAAGGGGGTTAGTTTATAATGGACAAACAATTAATTAACAATTATATTAAAAACAATATACTTTTAATTAGACGTTTTTTAATGCAAATACTAAATATTACCCAAAAAGATGCAGATAATATAGTAGAAGTAGTAAAAAAATGTGTTGAACGTGATGATTTTTATAAAAATGTAACCTTAAATGATGTAGATAGTATATTTCAAAGAGATAGTATATTAACAATTGAAAAATACCTATTATCATTTGGTTTATCCTTTGAACAAGTTAAAGAAATTATAATTCAAACTCCAGAGATCTTATTCTATGTAAATAGATTACAAGATACTTATTTAATATATCAAAGTGGAGAATTTAAAGGATATGTATTATTAGATGGTGAAAAATATAAAGCTTATAGAATATTAGAAAAGAAAGATCCAGAAATTGAAGATGAAGAAGATGAGTTAATCGGTGATTGGCGTATTGAAAATATACCAGAATATCTTCATGTAGTAGATGATCATTCATATCAAAAAATGCTTGAAAAAGCAATTATTCAATTAAAAACAAGACCAGACTTAAGAGCATTATATGGTATTAGTGAAAATGCAACAACTAGAGAATTATTAGATGCTTTAACAACTGCATATTCACATAAAGATTTATATTTAAAAAATAATGTACCTAAAAAATAATATTGACTATAAGTATTATTTTGCTATAATAAAAACATACAAGCGATGAGTGGGTTGGCAACCATGAGCTATATAAAATAAAGGTGATTTCTTCTAGAAATAAGTAGGATGGAACCGCGGGTATAACTCGTTCCTACAAATATTTTTAGAAGTTTTTTTATTGTAGAAAGGGTTAATATGAAATATTTTGTATCATGTACATCAGCAACAAATATTAAAGAAGAATATTATGATATTACAAAAGAAGTAATAACTAAAATATATGAAAACAATAATGAAATATATTTAGGAATACTATTAGAAAATATTAGTGAAGTGTTAAATAAATGTTCTGATAAAATAACTTGTTATTCATTAGAAGAATATAAAGAAGAATTAAAAAATTGTCCTAAATGCAACTACATAATAGTGAATAATCAATTTGAAAGAACTAAAAAACTAATTGATGAAACAGATCGATTAATAATATTACCAGGAGGGACTGGAACATTATTAGAATTATTTGGTACATTAGAACAATATAAAATAGAACATAATGATAAAAAAATAATTATTATTAATTATAATAACTTCTATAATGAAATAATCACATTATTGAATAAAATGGTTGAAGAAAACCTATTTAAAAAAGAATATCTTAACTATATAAAAGTTATTGATATAGATGAATTAGATAATATATTGAAAGAGGGAATTTAATATGAAAATGGAAGACATCGTTAATTATTGTAAACAATATGGATTTATATTCCAAGGTAGTGAAATCTATGGTGGATTATCAAATACATGGGATTACGGACCATTAGGAAGAGAATTAAAAGAAAATGTTCGTCGTGCTTGGTGGAAAAAATTCATCCAAGAAAACCCATATAACTATGGTGTAGACGCAGCTATTCTTATGAATCCAGAAGTTTGGGTAGCATCAGGACACGTTACCAACTTTAATGATCCATTATTAGACTGTAAAAAATGTAAAGCACGTCATAGAGCTGATAAATTAATTGAAGAATTTACAAAAGGAGAAGAAACTGGTGATGGTTGGGAAAATGAAAAAATTGAAAAATTCATTGCTGACAATCATATAGCTTGTCCTAAATGTGGAGCTGAAGACTTTACTCCAATTAGAAAATTCAACTTATTATTCGAAACACATCAAGGTGTAACAGAAGATACAAAATCTAAAGTATATTTAAGAGGAGAAACAGCTCAAGGTATTTTCGTTAACTTCTTAAATGTTCAAAGAACCATGAGAGCTAAATTACCATTCGGTATTGGTCAAACAGGTAAATCATTCAGAAATGAAATTACACCTGGAAACTTCACATTTAGAACTCGTGAATTTGAACAAATGGAATTAGAATTCTTCTGCAAACCAGATACAGATTTAGAATGGTTTGGATACTGGAAAAATTATTGTATAGATTTCTTAAAATCATTAGGAATTAAAAAAGATAATTTAAGATATAGAGATCACACTAAAGAAGAATTATCATTCTATAGTAAAGCTACAACAGATATCGAATTCTTATTCCCAATGGGATGGGGAGAATTATGGGGAATTGCTGATAGAACTGATTACGATTTAGGAGTTCATATGAAACATTCTTCACAAGATTTAAGATATCTTGATCCAGAAACAAACGAAAAATACATTCCTTACGTTATTGAACCATCATTAGGATTAGATAGAGCAATCTTAGCATTTATTTGTAATGCATATGAAAAAGAAGAATTAGAAAACGGTGACACAAGAGAAGTATTAAAAATACATCCAGCATTATCACCAATTAAAGCAACTATCTTACCATTAATTAAAAAAGTTCATGCAGAAAAATCAATGGAAATATATTCTAAATTATGTAAAGATTTCAATGTATCATACGATGAGTCAGGTTCAATTGGAAAAAGATATAGAAGAAATGATGCAGTTGGAACACCATTCTCAATTACAGTTGATGATGAAACACTAGAAAATAACACTGTAACAGTAAGAGATAGAGATACAATGGAACAAATAAAAATCTCAATAGATGAATTACCTGCATATATTAAAGAAAGAATAGATTTTTAATAATAATGTAAAATTCAAGTAAAGGTCGGATTAATTCCGGCTTTTTGTTTGAGATGAAAAAAATAATATTATATAATAGAAACCAGTTCGCAAAAATAAAGGGGAGTGACTAATATGCAATTAAATGAACTAAAAAAATATTTAGAATTTATATACAAACAAGAATTACAACAAAAATTATACTTACAAGACGAATACAAAAGAATAAATAGCATAGAACAATTATCTCCTAATCAAATGAGAAAACTAAAAAGAAAAATCAAAATAAGAAAAAAAGGTATAAAAAAAATAATTCCAATAAGTGAAGCAAAAGCTATTAAAGAATATAAAGAAAAAGAACTAGAAAAAATATCTATTAAATTAACAAAAATCAATTTTAATTTAGATCAAATTAGTAATGCAATTAGTGCAATTCACGATAATAGATTTATTAAACCTATATATCCAAATAACGAAGTAATACCTTTAATAATTGAATATGCTGTTAAAAATAATATAGATTCTAAAGAATTACTTAAAGTATTATTAACAATATTTAAGAATATTCCTAAAATAGAAGGACCAAAAGACTCGTACTATAATATTGAAAAAGAAATATCTACAATTTTTACAGAAGATGCTAAAGTAAAAACAGAATATAGTTTTACAACAGTAAAATTTAATATATTTAAATTACTAGAATTAACAAATGTAGATCAAAATAAAAATAATATAGTAGTATATATAAATTTATTATTAAATCAATTAGAATTAGAATATTATGAAGAACATATAATAGAAAGTAAAAAACTTAAAGAAGTATTAACAAAAAGAAAAAAAGCTATAGAACAATTAAAAGAATTTTATGATGGTACAAAAATAATTAAAGGATGTAAAAATAGTACATTTGAAAAAATACTATCTGATTTAAATATCAATAGTAAAGCTTATGATACACTATTACATCAAATGAAAGAATACAATAATAAAAAAGATAAGAATAAAGAAGAAAAACAATTAATAAACACTACTAAAAAGTATTTTAAAGATGATGAACTAAATACAATATTACAAGCTTATAACATAATTAATAATGATAATAATCCAGAACAAACTAAAATAATTGATAGAACATTACATGATGTAATATCACTATGTAGATATTTAGAACTAGAAATGGCAGTAGATAATTATCATGAAACAATAGAAATACTATATACTAAAATAAGAGCTTTAAAAGTACTAGTTGCAGAATATGCATCACCGAATAATAGCTATCAAACAAATTTTTTATTCTTATCAAATGAAAACAACGTACCTCATATAATAAGTGATATAACACTTCTAGATGATATGTTATATGGAAACGTATATAAATTATTTTCACAAATTAAATTTTTAGAAGAAAAACAATATGACACAATAGAAGACATACCAATATATGTAGCAGATGATGGAATATTATCACTATTCTATACAATAATAAATGATAAAAAAGTAATCCTAAAAGTTACTACAATGGAAACACAAGACAGAATATATAGTTTTATTAAATCACATATAAAAGAAATAAATGATATAAAAGAAAAAATATCAACAGAAATAGAAATATCAGGAATTCAAGCTAAATTAGTAGATATAGAATTAAATTTAAATAATTCAAAAAAAGAAATAATAGTGAAAAAGTTTCATAAATAATCTCTTGAAAATTGTATGTATCTTAGATATAATAATAAAGTAATATACAATATAGGAGGCTTTCATATGGCATTAATTAGTTTAAAAAATATATTCACACCAGAAACAGAAGAAATTGAAGAATTTGTAGGTAGCGAAGACGAATTTTATACAGAAGAAGGATCAAAAAAATCAAGTTCAAAAGATGTAACAAGTTCAAAAATGATTCTATTAGAACCAAGAGCTTATTCAGAATCACAACAAATTGCTGATCACTTAAAAAATAGAAATAGTGTAGTAGTTAACTTAAAAAGAGTAACATCAGATCAAGCAAAAAGAATTATTGATTTCTTAAGTGGATGTGTTTATGCAATTGGAGGAACAATGCAAAATATCGGTATTGGAATTTACTTATGTGCACCAAAAAATGTTAACGTTCAAGGTAAAATAAGTGAAGACAATAAAAAAGATAAAGATAGTGTTGAAGAAGAAATAGAATGGTAATTGATTCTTCTCATTTCTAATAGAGGTGAGTCATGAAAAAGTTTGAAACAGAAAATAACGGATATAAAAAAGATGATGTAAATTTATTTGTTCAAGAAGTTACTAAAGAATATGAAGGTATTCTTAATAAATTAAAAAATAAAGAGAAAGAAATAGAACTTTTACAAAAACAAATAGAACATTATAAAAACTTAGAATCAACTCTTAACAGAGCAGTTCTAGTAGCAGAAGACTCATCTAATCAAATAAAAAAAATAGCAAGAGAAGAAGCTAGTACAATTATTGACCAAGCTAAAAAAAATGCTAATCATATAGTAAATGATGCTTTACTAAAAGCACAAAAAGTTGATATAGAAGCTGACGAATTAAGAAGAAGCTTAAAACTATATAAACAAAGAATAAAAGCTACTATTGAAGAACAACTTACAATAGTAGATGATATTGACAAAATAGACTTTTAAAAAGACTACTTAGTAGTCTTTTTATTATTGTTATAAAATTCACGAAACAATTTAGTTAAAGCCCTTTTCTCAATTCGAGAAACATAACTTCTTGATATATTCATCTTGTTAGCAATATCTTTTTGAGTTAATTCATTGTAACCAAATAAACCATATCTTTTAATAATAATATTTCTTTCTCTTTCATTTAATACATCTAAATTTTTAAATAATTCATTTTTTTCATCATTATTAATAACTAAAGTATCAGTATCCATTTCATTATTAGGTAAAACATCTATTAATGAGATTTCATTCCCATCTTTATCTAAACCAATATAATCATTTAAACTAATATCATTATCATATTTGTTATTAGATCTAAAATGCATAAGTATTTCATTTTCAATACATCTTGCTACATATGTAGTAATTCTTATATTTTTATCACTTTTAAAACTATCTATACCTTTAATTAGACCAATTGTTCCAATACTAATTAAATCATCTGTATCACGTTCTTTTCCTTCATATTTTTTTACAATATGGGCAACTAATCTTAAATTATGTTCAATTAATTTATTTCTTGCTTCTTTATTACCAGATTCCATTTCTTTTATATAGTATTCTTCTTCATCACTAGATAAAGGTTGTAAAAATACATTATTACTATAACCACCAGTAAAAAATAATAAACCTTTTACAATACTTAATAAACTTAAAAACATTCAATCACCTAATTAATTATATTAATTGATAATTAATATATGATATAATACCCATTAGGTGGTAAGTATGAAAAAAAGATTAATAATAATGATAATAGTAATACTTTTAACATTAACTTTAACAGGATGCAAAAGTAATAAAGGACAACTAATAGAAATAAGTGATGATGAATTTGTTAAAGCTGTTGATAATAAACAAAACTTTATTATAGCGTTTACGAACGAAAATAACTTTTTAAATGATGATTATATAAAAACATTATCAGACTATGCTGAAGAAACTAAAAAAATAATTTATTACATGGATATAAATCACTTATCAGTATATACAGAAGTAATACTAGAAGAAGGATTAGGATACGAATCTGGATTAGCTTATTCAGTAATTAAAGATGGTGTAGAAGAACTAACAGAACAATATGTAAGTCAAGCTAAATTAAGAAAAGACATAGGAAAATATGCCAGTTCAGACGAAATAGAACTAATAGATGAAGAATCAACTAAAGAAACAATAAAAATAGCTGAACACAAATTAGAAGAACATAAAATATCGGAAGCATTACAATACGTAAATAGTGTATGGTCAAAAGAATCTGCAAAAGACTTTTATAACAATAATAACATATTAAAATTTGTAAGAAGATGGGATTGTGAAACTAATTTTGGAGATAACTTCATAACAATAAAATTAGAATCATATCCAGATTTTAATAAACTTTATATAGCAAAGAAAGAAAATTATAAAGAAAATGTCAATCCAGAAGAAAAAGATTATATTTCATACGATTATATAATTAAAGATGATATAATATATATTAGTGAAGATGGTAAAAAATATAGTGAATATGCTAAGATAACAATATTAGAAGAAAAGAAAATGATCTTAACAATAGATGACGAAGAGTATATATTCTTACCAAATTACAGTTAGGAGAATTTATATGAAAAAAAGAATAAATATAGTGCTATTATTTGTATTAACATTATTACTTACAGGATGCAGTAATAAATATCAAGGATATTGGTGTCAATATACTGAAACAGCAACAATTGATGTTCAATTAGAATATGATGTAACTGAAGAACAAAAAGCTGCTATTGAAGCTAAAATATCATCATTTGATAATATAGCTAGTATGAACCATTACTCAAGAGAAGATTATGCTGAAGAATTAAACACAAGTATTGAAAATATAGATGTACATGAAAACTATGTATTATTATTTAACTCAATAGATTCAATCGGAACATACGTTGATGAATTAGCAGAATTAGATGGAGTATTTGTAGCACTTCAAAGTAATGCTAAAACAAATATTTCACTATATAATATTAAAAAGAATGGACAATATACATTCACTGATTCAGATGAAGCATTAGAATCTGACTTAGTAAAAGGTAAATACAAAATTAAAACTGGTGTTATAACATTTACTCCAGATATGAAAGATGCTAAAACAAAATTATTATATATAAAAGATGGACATCTATGTGGAGACGTAGAATGTACTCAAATATATGCTAAGACTGATTCAACTTGTAAAGCAATAGAAGAAACAAAATAGAAGTTCATAACTTCTATTTTTAATTTATATGATATAATATTTAACTACAGGAGATGAATATAATGCATAGAAATACATATGTAGAAATAAATTTATCTAATATTACAAATAACGTAAAAAAGATCATTAACAAATTATCTGGTTTTAAATACTATTTTGGTGTAGTAAAAGCAGATTGTTATGGCCATAATAATATCGAAACAGTAAATGCTATAATTAATGGAGGATGTAACTATCTAACAGTAGCAACATTAGATGAAGCATTAGAAATAAGAAAATTTAATACATCTATTCCAATATTATGTTTAGGTATTATTAAAGTAAATGATTTAGATATAGCACAACAAAACAATATAACAATAACTATTAATAGATTAGATTACTTAATAGAAGTATTAAATAACTATCATAAAGAATTAAAATGTCATATAAAAATTAATACAGGTATGAATAGATTAGGTGTTAAAGATAAAAGAGAATTTAATGAAATGTATAAACTAATATCTAATAGTAATTTATACTTAGAAGGATTATATACTCATATATATTGTCCTGATAATAAAGAATTAACTTATAATCAATATGATCTATTTAAAAATATTACAAATGATATTAATTTAAATGAAATAGACATAGTACATGTAAGTGCAAGCGAAGCAACAATTAATTATAGAGCAGATTTTGCTAACGGATGTAGATTAGGGATTATAATGTACGGTTTATTAGATACAAATATAGATTTAGAATCAACATTTAGTCTATATAGTGAAGTAATCCAAATAAATGAATTAGAACCTGGAGAAACACTTGGATATAATGCTAATTATAAAGCAGATAAAAAAACACGTATTGCTGTAATACCAATAGGATATGCAGATGGTATTATTAGAAAGAATACAGGAAGATATATATACATAAATGATAAAAAATATAATATTGTAGGTAATATCTGTATGGATATGTTATATATAGAAATAGATGAAACTATAAAAGTAGGAGATAAAGTAACAATAATAAAAGATATAGATCATATAAATTATATAGCAGATTATCTAGATACAATAAATTATGAAATAATATGTTCAATATCAAAAAGAGTACCAAGAATATATAAATAAAAACTACTATAAGTAGTTTTTTTAAATATAAAAATAATGTATAATATAAGACGAGGTTGGTTACATGAAAGACTTATTAATACCAGATATATATGCACAAAGTATATATACAATAGATTATAAAAAATTAAAAGAAAAAGGCATAAAATGTTTATTATTTGATTTAGATAATACAATTACTCAAACATATGTTAAAACACCATCTAAAGAAATAATAAATAAATTTGAAGAAATTGAAGAATTAGGTTTTAAAGTAATAATACTATCAAATGCCTTAAAAAGTAGATTAAAACCATTTAAAGAAATATTAAATGTAGATACATCAGCACTTTCATGTAAACCATTATCTTTCAAATATAAAAAAATAATGATGATGTATAACTATGACGAAAAAGATATAGCAGCCATAGGAGATCAATTATATACAGATATAAAAGGAGCTAATAAACTTAATATTACTTCAATATTAGTAAATCCTTTAAGTAAAAGAGAATCAATACTTACAAAATATAATAGAATAAAAGAAAATAAATTATTTAATAAATGGGAAAAACAAGGAATATTCGAAAGAGGTGTATATTATGAATAAATGTATAGGATGCGGAGCTAAACTACAATCAGATGAACAAACAAAACCAGGATACGTAATAAAAGATAAATTAGAATCTGCAAAATATTGTCAAAGATGTTTCAAAATAACTAACTATAATGAAAAACTTATAATGCCATTAGACAACATCAATGAACATATTATTAATGAATTAAATAAAAACAATAAATATGTATACTTCTTAATAGATTTATTAAACATTAATAAAGAAACTATAAATACTTTTAAATCAATAAAGAACAATAAAACACTAGTAATAAGTAAATTAGATATTATTCCTAAAAGTATTAAAGAAATAAAAATAGTAGATTGGTTAAGAGATGAATATAAAATAGATGAAGATATAATATTCTTAAGTACTAAAAAAAGTATCAATATAAGAAGTATTGAAAAAACATTACTAGATAATAATAGAAAAGATTGTTATATAGTAGGTTATACAAATGCTGGTAAATCAACTTTAATTAATAAATTAAGTAATCATACAAATAAAATAACTACTAGTTTAATCCCTAATACTACATTAGATTTTATTAAAATTAAATTAGAAAATATTACAATATTTGATTCACCAGGTTTCACACTAAATAAAACTATATATAATGATACAGATTTTGATTTAATGAAAAGAATAAATCCAAAAGATTTTATTAAACCAAAAACATATCAATTAAAAGATAATACTTATATTAATATAGAAAATAAAATATCTATAAATTCAAACATAGCTAATAGTATAACTACATATATATCAAATGAAATAATTATAGATAAATCATTTAATAAAACAAAATTAGACAATTTAAATAAAGTAGAATTAAATGTTAAACAAGACAGTGATATAGTTATTAAAGGATTAGGTTTTATAAATGTAAAAAAAGCATCTAAAATAACAATTTATATAGAAGACGAATCATTAATAGAAACAAGAAAATCATTATTTAAAGAGGTTTAATATGACTAGAATAAAAGTAATGAGTGAAAACCTAGCTAATAAGATTGCAGCAGGTGAAGTAGTAGAAAAATGTGCATCAGTAGTAAAAGAACTAGTAGAAAATGCTATAGATGCAAAAGCTACAAGTATTAGAATAGATTTATTAAACGGTGGATTAAAATCAATAAAAATAACTGATGATGGAATTGGTATGGAACATGATGATGCATTGTTATCATTACAAAGACATGCTACAAGTAAACTTATAAGGGAAGATGATTTATTTTTTATTAATACATTAGGTTTCAGAGGTGAAGCTCTTCCATCTATAGCATCAGTATCTGAAGTAGATATTACAACATGTGCAAAAGATGTTGGAACACATATTCATATTAAAGGTGGAAAACTAGAGATAGACGAACCATCTGATGCAAGAAAAGGAACAATAATAGAAGTAACAAATCTATTCTTTAATACTCCGGCAAGATTAAAATTCCTAAAGAGTGAACAATATGAATTATCAGTAACAACAGGATTTATAGAAAAATTATCATTATCATATCCAGAAATAAAATTCGAATTAACTAACAATGGTAAAACAGTTACTAAAACTAGTGGTTCAGGCAACTTACTTAAAACAATTCATGAAATATATGGATTAAATATATCTAGTAAAATGATTGAAGTAAAAGGATCTAATGATGATTATGATATGTATGGTTATGTATGTAAACCAGAAATACTAAAATCAAATAGAAATTATATGATAACTATAGTTAATGGTAGAGTAGTAAAAAATAATGATTTAAATAGAGCAATTAATGATGCATATTTTAGATATAAACCAGATATAAAATATCCAGTAGCAGTTTTAAAATTTGAAACAGATCCAACATTAATTGATGTTAATATTCATCCAACAAAACAAGATATAAAATTAAGTAAAATAGATGAATTATATAACCTTATATTAGATACAATTAAGAAAAAACTATACGAAGAACTATTAATACCTAATGCGTTAAAAGAAGAAGCAGTAGAAGTAGCTCTTCCTCAATCAATGTTAAATGATATAGAAAACAAATCTGATTTTACCATAAATAATATATATGAAACAAAAGATGAAACAGTTGAATTAGAACAACAAGAATTAGAATTAACAATAAATGAAGAAACAACTGAATATAAATCAGTAAAAGATAGAATATTAAATCCTGAAATTAAACTATTAAATTTACAAGTAATAGGACAAGCCTTAGGAACATATATTGTATGTCAAAATGATGAAGGATTGTATTTAGTAGATCAACATGCTGCTAAAGAAAGAGTAAACTACGAATTAGTTACAGAACAATTCGAAAATAAAGAAATCCAAACAACAGATACATTAATACCAATTAATATAGAACTAAATAGTGCAGACTTTATAAAAATAAAAGAAAATATAGAAGTACTAAATGATTTAGGATTTAAAATAGAAGAATTTGGTATTAATACATATACTATTAAATCACATCCTACTTGGTTAACAGAAGGATCTGAAGAAGAAGTAATAAGAAATATATTCGATGAAATAATTAATAAAGATTATAAATTTGATAGAGTAAGATTTAATAATAGATTAATATCTACTATAGCTTGTAAAATGTCAGTAAGAGCCAATACGAGATTAAGTATTGAAGGTATGGAAGAAATAATTAGAGAACTAGTTAGATGTAAAAATCCATATAACTGTGCTCATGGAAGACCTACAATTATAAAATTTAGTAATTATGACTTAGAAAGAATGTTCAAAAGAGTAATGAATTAAAAAAAAGCATTGCTCTTTTTATTTGCAATACTTATTTATTGTATTAAAACCGTTATTATAATCATTAGTAGGTTCGATACTTAATATAGTAATTAAATCATTAGTAGTAATATCACCATTTAATACTTGACCAACTAAAGAAAAAACTAATTCGTTATTATATAAATATGCATTAAATATACCCATAGCATAATAGAAAGAATTTAAATAACATGCATCTTCTTCTAAAGCAAATCTATATAAACGTTTTTCATTATCATCTAAATTACCAGACTTAATTTCATTATAACTATTTAAAAATCTATGAGCATTACTATATAACATATCCATTCTAGATGCACATACGAATTTAAATAATCTAATATCATAATTTTCATAAGCAGTAATTAATTCAACTACAATAGGAATAACTTCTTCTAAAGTTTTAATATATTTATTTTCTTCATAATTTAAATCTTTTAAACAATGAGCTAACTCATGGTCTAAAAAGAATGAAGAATAATCACAAACCTTATTAGGTACATGTAAAATTTTAGGTACTTTAACAACTTTAGAATTAATATCAGTTCCCATATCAGAAAAAACAGTAAATAAAGAAGGATTTTCTTCAGTAGTAATTTGTTTAGAAACATTATTTAAAATAGAAGATGCATTTCTGACAATTTTAACATTACCAAAAGTATATAAATTATCAATAGCTTTACTATATACTTTACCATGACTACAATTATGATAATAACTAACATCTTTAGCTTCTAAAGAATCTAAATATAAACTATGAGCTATTTTTTTACATCTATTTAAATCTTCACTACTAAAACTAACAGCATTAAATGTATAATGTGCATTACCAATAGCATTAACATATTCTTGATTAATATAACCATATATTTCCTTAGCCATACTAAATCCCCCCCTTAATTACGGGATATAATACACCTAATTACAAAATTAATCAAATTATTATTGCTTATATAAAACAACTGATATATACTTATTAAGTGCAAAAAATAGGTTATAGAAAGAAATGAAACAATAAGTAAATGAAAACAATTGTAAAAAGGTCAGAAATAATAGAATTATTATTAAATATAAACGATGAAAATAAAGACCAGATAGTTATAAAACTAAAAGACTTATATGATGAAGAAGGAAAAAATCCGCTAATAGTCTCTTTAGAAGAAAAACTATATAGATCTTTTTATAGTCTTATAAATCCAGTACAATACAATGGAGAATATTGTATATGTTTTGATCCATTTAATATATCAGTAACTACAGGTAAAAAACATATAAATTGGGACATTGATGATAGCAAATATGATAATACAGAAACATTTGAAGGATTCTTTGATACAAGAGATAATTATTGCTCAATGTATTCAGCATATACATATATATTACATATAGAAGATGACATAATACGAAATACACTTATCAATATGTGTTTTAATATTGATTACGATATTGTAAAAAAAATGAAATTAGGTTCATATCCTTCAAAAGATAGGATAACTAATTATAATAGTATCTATAAAGAAGAAGATATTATTAAATATATAGAATATCCATTACAAGAATCAATCTTATCGTTACATAGAAAAAATATACCTGTATCTAGAGTTATAACTAATAGATTTTCATCATCTATATCATTTAATATGAATAATCTATCGAAAGAAAATCAAGCAGTACTAAAAGAATTAATTAATATAGGATTAGCTAAATATGATAGTGATTTAATAACTATTGAAATGATACATAATAATCCAAACTATACAATAGAATCAATAAATATGTCATATAAAGCAATAATTAACTTATTTAAAGAACAAGAAATAACTATCGGAATAATTAATATAGAAGATTATTATAAAAATATTTGTTACTTATTAAAACATTATGGTATAGAATTACCAACTAATCCAACAATAACAGATATAATAGATATATGTAAAAGATATAATACTAAATTAACTCATAAAACTGGTAAATTATACTATATTCATCCATCACTAAAGGAAAGAGATAATACATATACATTAAAAAAGAATAATATGGTATAATTAATTCAGGTAGGTGATAATTATGAAACTTAATAAAACAATGTTTATTATTTTAGTGAGTCTAATGATTGTTGTCATTTTTTCTTTTGTAATAGTAAATAAAGTTAATGATAAAAAACTAGTATGTGTCCTTGAAAAAGAACTAATTGAAGGTTTCAATGACAATGAAGATATAGTTATTAATTTCAAAAAAGGTAAAATAAATAAGATAGAATACAAAAGAAATATTATTATTAATGATTATTATACAGAATTAGGTACATATCCAAATGCATTAAAAACTGTATTAAGCAAAGGATTAAAATATCTAGATGATGTAGAAATAACAACAACAGATAATTATGTATCATATGAATTAAAACTAAAAGATAAAGGTGTTGTATTAGATAACTTAAATATTTATTATAACAATCCATCTAATAAAACTAGTTTAAGATATGATGTTAATTCAGATATTGATTCAGAAAATGCAATAAAAGTAGGGGACAAAGTAACAAAAAAAGAATTAAAAGAACAATTAAAAGAATTAAACTTTAAATGCAAATAAAAAAACAACTTCTTATGAAGTTGTTTTATTTTTCTTTAATTCTAAATTATATAATTGTTTATAATCTTTACTTGATTTTAATAACTCTTCATGAGAACCAGCACAAGTAACTTTACCATCTTCAATTAACATAATTTCATCACTATTAATAACCGTAGATAATCTATGAGCAATAATTAATATAGTATATTTATTTTTCATATTATTAATAGCTTCTTGAATACTTTGTTGAGTTTCATTATCTAAAGCACTAGTTGCTTCATCAAATAGAATGATTTCAGTTTTTTGAACCATAGCTCTAGCTATAGCTAATCTTTGTTTTTGGCCTCCAGATAAAGTTAAACCACCTTCACCAACCATTGTGTCATAACCATCAGGTAAACTCATAATAAAATCATGTAAACAAGCTAACTTACAAGCTTTAATCATTTCTTCTTCAGTTAAACCATCTTTAACAATTTCTAAGTTTTCTCTAATAGTCATATTAAATATGTATGGATTTTGAGTAATAATACTTATATTGCCTCTAATAGAATCTTCATCTAAAGTATCAATATTTTTACCATCAATTAATATTTCACCAGATTTAGCATGATACATTTTAGCAAGTAGTGAGAAGATAGTACTTTTACCAGCACCAGATTTTCCTACAAAACTAACAGTACTATTATGTTTAATTTTAAAACTAATGCCTTTTAATACTTCTTGTTTATCTTCATATCCAAAATGAACATCTTTAAATTCAAAATCCCCTTTGACTTTTTCAATCTTACCAGTACCAAAAGATTCTTTTCTAAACTCATCACTATCAATTACTTCAAATACACGACCAGCAGATAAATTAAAATCTTTAATATAATCTAACATATCACTAAAATAACTTAACAAATTAAATACACGACCTCTATACATATAAATAATAACTACAGAAGATATTGTAATCATATCAACCTTAATCATGTATATAAATATAACTATTAAAGCTAAATCTAAAATATCTCTAATACAATCAATTAATAATCTAAAACTTCTATTAGTTCTAATCATTTGATATCTTTGCTCATTTAACAATGTGATCTTTTCATTAATATTCTTTAAAAAAGATTTACCAGCATTTAATACTTTAATATCTCTAACACCACGAACTAACTCACCAGCTAAACCAGTAGTTTTCTCAGCAGTTTTACGGTATTTCTTATCCATTTCATTTCTAATATTAATTCTTTTTCTTTCTAAAAAGAAAATTAAAAAAATAGAGAATACATAGAATAAAAATATATATTTATTTATAACAAATATAGCAAATAAAATACCAGTATTAGTAATAACATCAGTAATAGACCAATTAAGTTCTAAGAAGATATCTGCAATCTTAGAAGTGTCATTAGTTAATCTATTAATAATAACACCGCTACTTTTTTTATCTAAATCAGCAGTTTCAATTCTTAATACTTCTTTAGCCATATCTATTTGTATATCTTTTAATACTTCTCTTGCAAATATTTGAGAATATTTTCTTGTTAAATAACCACTAAAATTTCTTGTTATTTCTATACTAAATACAAATATAGATATCCATAAGAATTTACCTAATATACCATCAGTAAGAAATAATAATTGTTTTGCACTAACTAGAGGAGCAATACCACCTATAATACATAAAAATAAATTACCAATAAAATATAATAAGAATTCTTTCTTTCTTTTCTTTGCATATTTAAGTGATTTCTTTAAATTATCTTTTAAAGAATAATTCTTTTCATTATTTTTATCTTCATGAAACACTTAAACCAACTCCCTTCATGACATAAATATATCATTAAAACAAACTACTAATTTAAACAATAATGGTTTATTATACATAAATAATTATAACATACAATTAGTTATATAACACGAGATTAAGGTATGATATAATTATAATTATTGAGGTGAATAATATGATAGTAGCTATAGTAGGACCTACAGGTGTAGGAAAAACTAAAATGTCAGTAGAACTAGCTAAGAAATATAATGCCATTATTATTAACTGTGATGCAGTACAAATATATAAAGGATTAGATATTGGTTCAGCTAAAGTTACAGAAGAAGAAAAAGAAGGAATACCTCATTATCTATTTGATATAAAAGAAGTAGATGAAGAATATTCAATATATAACTATCAACAAGACGTTAGAAAATTATTAGAAGAACATAAAGATCAAAATATTATATTAGTTGGTGGAACAGGATTATATTTAAAAGCAGCATTATATAATTATAAATTAGATTACGAATCATCAAATAATGATTATAGTAATTTATCAGATGAAGAATTATATCAAAAAGTATTAGAAAAAGATCCTAATACTAAAATTCACCCAAATAATAGAGTAAGATTAGAAAGATTCCTAAATAAAACTAATACAGATATACCAGAACCAATAAAACTATATAATCATATAATTATTGGTTTAACTACAGATAGAGAAAATTTATACAATAGAATAAATAAAAGAGTAGATGTAATGGTTGAAAATGGTCTAATAGAAGAAGTAAAATCATTTTATGATAAAGATATAAGAACAAAACCATTAATGGGTGGTATAGGATATAAAGAATTATATGAATATTTTGATGGTAAAGTTTCATTAGAAGTAGCACTAGACAATATTAAGAAGAATTCAAGACATTATGCAAAAAGACAATATACATTCTTTAATAATCAATTAGATGTTAAATGGTTTAATGTTGATTTTAATGATTTTAATAATACTATAAAAGATGTAGAAAACTACATTGATTTGGAGGAAGAATATGATAGAAGTTAATAAAGTATCAAAAACATTTATAAAAGAAATATCAAAAAAAGAAAAGAAAGAATTTTTAGCAGATGATAATATATCATTTGAAGTTAAAAGTGGAGAAGTAGTTGGTTTATTAGGACCTAATGGTGCAGGTAAAACAACATTACTTCGTATTATTGCTGGTATTATGAAACCAACAAAAGGTAGTGTAAAAATAAATAAATTAAATTATGATAATAATGCAGAAAAAATAAAAAAACAAATAGCATTCTTATCAGGTAACACAAAACTATATAAAGACATATCAGCATATGAATTATTAAAAATGTGCTGTGAATATTATCAAGTACCAAAACAAGAAATAGAAGATATTATTAATAAAGTAGCAACAGAATTTAATATTAAAGAATTCTTAAATCAAAAATTAGCTAATTTATCAACTGGACAATTACAAAGAGTAAATATTGCTAGATGTGCAGTTCATAATCCTGATATTTATATATTCGATGAAGCTACTAGTGGATTAGATATCATATCTAGTAAAGTAATCTTAGATTTTATAAAAGAAGAAAAGAAAAAAAATAAAACAATTATTTATTCAACACATTATATGGAAGAAGCAGAAAACATCTGTGATAGAGTAGTTTTAGTTCACAAAGGAAAAATAGTAGAAACAGGTACTCCTGAAGAAATCATAAAGAAAACAAAGACAACAAATTTAAGAGATGCATTCTTTGAAGTAATAGGAGGACAAAATGAATAATATATTAATAACATTAAAAAAAGAATTAAGAAGTATTTTTAGAGATAAAAAAACATTAGCAACATTATTTATATATCCATTAATGATACCAATGATGGTAATCTTATATGGTGTATTATATGACAATATAGAAAACGAAGAAAATACTTATACAATAGGTTATAATTACGAACTATCTGAAGCAGAAGAATCATTATTAAAAGATACAAACTTAGAATTTAAAAAATATGATTCAAAAGAAAAATTAAAAGAAGAATATGATAAAAAGAATATTATTGCATATATAACAAAAGAAAATGATGTATATACAATTAATGTTAATACAAGTGATACAACTGGTATGTCAGTAGGATCATTTATAGAAGCATATTTTGAAACATATGATCAATATTTAACTAATACATATTTAGTTGAACATGGTATAGATTTAGAAGAAGCATATACACATTTTAATATTGAATATAATGAATTAAATAATAATAACTATGTTGTAACATTATTATTAGCAATTTCATTAACTTATATAGTATTATCAATCTGCATAGCTACAGCTAATATGGCTACAAGTGCAACAGCAACAGAAAAAGAAAACGGAACATTAGAAACAATTTTAACATTCCCTATAAAGAAAACAGAATTAATAACTGGTAAATACTTATCTTCTGTAGTAGTTGGATTTATTGCAGCTATAGCATCATTAGTATTGATGATTGTAAGTATGTACATTGGTACTAAAAATTATGAAATATATAAAGACTTAAATTTAGTATTTACAGTTAAAACAATTACTATTGCTGTATTAGTAATATTAATGGCTTCAATATTTATAGCAGGTGTATCTTACTTATTGACTGCAAATGCTAAAACATATAAAGAAGCACAAGGAAAAACAAGTTTAATTACATTAGTTGGTACAGTACCAATGTTTGTAAGTTTAATGGGAGTAGAAATAACTAGATATTATTATTTAATTCCTGTATGTAACTATGAACAAATATTAACTGATATATTTACTAATAATATAGATTTAATCAATGTATTAATAGCGTCAGCATCATCAATTATTTATACAGTATTTGTAATAATATATGTAATTAAATCTTATAACTCAGAAAAAATATTATTTACAGACTAAAAAAAAGAACACATTAAGTGTTCTTTTTTAATTCATTTCAGTATATATTTTTTCATCAAAGAAATGATCACTAACATTTTCAGTATCAGCAAATAATCTTGCATTATCTACTAAAAAATATTCATGAGATAAAGTATTCTTATTTTCATCACCAACAGTAATAGGGTCATCCCAAGTTAAATCTAAATGATACCAATTATTATCTATATATACAGCATTCCATACATGAGTATCACTAGATATTTTAAAATTTTTAAATCCCATAATATCTAAAGCAGCAGCCATTGTATCAGAATAACCACTACATATGGCATAATGATCATATAATACACCATTAATTCTCGATGAATCATAAGGACTAGTATTATCTTTACTATCAGCTTTTATTTTATCGTATTTAGTATTATTAATAATATAATCATGTACAGTTTTAATTTTTTCTTTATCACTCATATAATCATTTGTATTATTATCTATTATATCTTTAATATCATTAGATAATTTTTGTCTTTCATATTCGTTATATAAATGAGATGTTTCAATAGTTATTTCACCAGTACTATCATATAAAGTTTTAATTTCAGAATAACTATTAAAAGGACTAACAAAATTATTAATATTAGATAATAATAACTTGTCATTACTTATTAATTTAACATCATCAATACATTCACTATAATCTTCAGGACAATAAAAAGTAAATTCATCCCAGCCTTGATTAAATACACTATAGTAAATATTAACCAAATCATCATAATTATGTGGAATATAATCTTTACTATTACTAACATAATTAAAATCATATGATTTAGTATACTTATTACCATCTTTAATAATTAAAGTAGGAGTAGCTTTAAAATATTCATCAAAATATTCTACAAAACTATTCTTTATATCATCAAAATTAATATAAATTAATCCAATAACAATTATAGTAAATGAAAACATGATAAAGTTTTTAATCTTTGTCATATCATCACCATAATAATTATATCATATCAATAAAAAAATGAAGTAAAATTACTTCATATCTTTAACTTTTTTATTTAATCTTGATTTTTCTCTGTCAGCTGTATTCTTTTTAACAATACCTTTAGCTACAGCTTTATCAATGTTCTTTTGTACTTTTTTAACAGCTTCAGTAGCAGCGGCTGTATCTTTAGCAATGATAGCTTTTTCACATTCTTTAATAGAATTTTTAACTCTTGCTTTATATTCATGATTAGCTTCAGTTTTCTTAGCTATAACTTTGATTGCTTTCTTAGAACTTTTAATATTAGCCATATTCGTCGCTCCTTCCTTAAATACAACTAGAATTATACTAAAAATCTAATTAAAATGCAAGTAAAAGTATAAAAAACGACAAATATATTTAATAATAAATAGTATATTCTATTCAGGTGATAATATGAGTAAAAGATTTAGAACAAAAAAACATAGCAATATCAAATATATAATTATAGCAATTATAGTAATAATATTATTAATAAAAATAACAATCCATATAATAAAAAAATACTATTTAGATAATATTATCAATCAAGAATTTATAACAGAAATGTTAGAAACTACAAATTATAATAAATATTTAGATCCTATATATATATTAGAATATACAACTAATTATAAAGAAACAGAACCAACAATAAATAATATAGAACCATCTGTTTATATTTATACAACTCATGAAACAGAAAACTATAGTAGTAATTCATTAGAAGCTTATAATATAACTCCTAATATAAAATTAGCTGCTTCAATATTAAAAGATAAATTAAATGACTACAATATAATAGCTGATTTAGAAACTACAAGTATTACAGATATCTTAAAAAATAATAACTGGTCATACGGATATAGCTATATAGCATCTAGACAAGTAATAGAAGATAAAATACATAATAATAACTATAGATTAATAATAGATCTACATAGAGATTCAAGTAGTATAAATAAAACACAAATAACTTATAATAATACAAACTATGCTAAAGTCTTATTCGTAATAGGAACCGAATATAATTATGATAATAACTATAATGTAGCAAATAAACTATCTAATATATTAAACAATAAAATACCAGAAATAAGTAGAGGAATAATAACTAAAGGTGGAGAAGGAGTAAACGGTATATATAATCAAGATATAAATCCTAACATGATTCTAATAGAAGTAGGTGGATCATATAATAATATTGAAGATATAAATAATACAATGGATATATTAGCAATATCAATTAAAGAATACTTAGAGGGTGAACAATGAAAAACTCAAAAACAGCATGGGATATATTTAAAAAAATATTAATAATACTATTTATAATGTTCTTAATAAATTACTTTATAGCAAATTCAAGTTACTATGAGAAAAGAAATAGTGCTAAAGCTACAATAACAGAAGAAAAAGCTAGAGAATTTGAAAATGATATTAAAGAAGGAAAAAATATAGATATAAAAGACTATATAGAGGAAGAAAATGAAGATACATCAAATATAATTTCTAATTTAGGATACAATACCAGTGAATTTATAAATGATATAGTAACTCAAAAATTATTTAAAGTATTTAAAGTAGTTGGTAAGTTATTTAAGTAGTTGACATTGATATATAATTTATGTTAATATTCTTCTCTTAAGGAGATTTTTTATGAATATATATGACCAAAAAAAATATATGTTAGTAATTAAAAGAGATAACAAAGATTATCTTCCTTTAGAATGGAATAAAACAAAATATTATAACGGTGAAAATCTAAATACACTAGAGGGAATAGATAAATTTACATCTACTTTAAGTGCATATGAACTTATAGATGACGTAATAAGTAAATCATTAGTATCAGATTCAGAAAAATATAGATCATTTGCCATTATATTTAATGAAAAAGGCAAAACAAGAGAACTTAAAGAAGGCGTTGTGTTTGCTGGATTAAGTGATGTATTAATACCAGATAATATTATTACATTCCTTACGGTAAATATTGATAATAAAGAATTTATTAATACAGTAACAACACTTATTAAAGGAAAAGATCAACATTCAGAAGAATTTAAATATATTTTAAAAAACATCGATATTTTCGTAAAAAAAGGACCAAAAGCAGTTAAAGTTGCATTAGATAAATTCAAAGAATTACCTTATGAAGAGAGAAGATCTCTATCAATTCAACTAAATAATCGATATATAGAAAGATAGTAAAATTTGACTACTATCTTTTTTTAATTATATAATTATGACAATCAAAGGAGGTTATGGCAATGGCTTACGATAATGAATTCTATTATGAAAGAAATCAATATGGATCAGGATCATATGGTAATTATAGATTATCTTCTAGTGGAAAAACAAAAATCCTAGAATTTATGTCTAAAAATACATATTATGAAATTGATACATTAAAGTATAAACCAGATGATCAATTATTCTCTATGTACTATAATACTAAGAAAAATATGAAAAAATATATTATAGAAATTAAAGATGCAGTATGTGCCCATCCAGAATTAATTGGTGCTCATCCAGAACTTAAAAATATGTTATTACATATAGCAGAATTAAAATATAATGATTTATGTGATATGAGAAAAACATTAGGTTTAGATAAACGTACTAAACAATACAAATTATATAAAGATAATACTGTTAAAACTATTAAACAAGCTAATCTTGAAGAATTCCATCAATTCTCAATTGAAGAATTATTTGGAAAATTTGGCGATGATAGTTTTACATATATAACTACTGAACAAGGATTTAAACTATTCGGTGAAAGATATTCAACAATGTCAGTTAAAGAATTAGAAAAAGCTGGATATAAATTAGTAGTATCTGAAGAAGAAAACAAAGAAGCTATTTATATTCATAATGAATTAAAAGATAGAATGATTATTTATATTTCATTTAGATATTATAGAACTCCAAAAGGAGAAGAGTATAACGAAGAACAATTAAGAAATATGAGTTTAGAAGAATTAACAAATATATATATAATGTTCCAAACATTCTATCAAGGAACACCAAGTGTTGAAACACTAAAAAAAGGATTATTACCACAATAATCCTTTTTTATTATG
>JAEDJT010000018.1 GCA_016296185.1 Bacilli bacterium | reverse complement strand
TTGCAGCAGCTAGTTTAAGTGATAGATATATTACAGATAGATTTTTACCTGATAAAGCTATTGATTTAATAGATGAAGCTTGTGCTACTATTAAAGTAGAAATGGATAGTGTTCCGGTTAGTTTAGATAAATTAACTAGAAGAATTATGTTACTTGAAATTGAAAGACAATCATTAAAAAAAGAAAAAGATGAACAATCTAAAAAACGTTTAGAAGATTTAGATAAAGAGTTATATAATTTAAAATTAGAAGAATCTAAATTAAAAGAAGATTTTAATAAAGAAAGAGAAATTAATAATCAAATTTTAGATAAGAAGAAAGCTTTAGAATCTGCTAAACATAAGTTATCTACAGCAGAAAATAGTTATGATTTAGATACTGCAGCCAGATTAAGACATGGCGAAATTCCTAAGTTAGAAAGTGAACTTGAAGAATTACAAAAAAGTAATAAAAATGTTTTAATTAGAGATACTGTTAGTGAAGAAGATATTGCTCAAGTTATTAGTAAATGGACTAATGTTCCTGTATCAAAATTGGTTGAGGGTGAAAAAGAAAAACTATTAAAATTAGAAGCTAATATGAAAGATAGAGTTATAGGTCAAGATAATGCATTAACTAAAGTATGTAATGCTATTTTAAGAAGTAGAGCAGGCATTAAAGATCCTAATAGACCAATTGGTTCATTCTTATTTTTAGGCCCTACAGGAGTAGGTAAAACTGAAGTTGCTAAAACTTTGGCATATGAGTTATTTGATGATGAAAGACATATGATTAGAATTGATATGTCTGAATACATGGAAGCATTTAATGTATCAAGATTAATAGGTGCTGCTCCTGGTTATGTTGGTTATGATGAAGGTGGTCAATTAACTGAAGCGGTAAGAAGAAATCCTTATAGTATTGTTTTATTTGATGAAATTGAAAAAGCTCATCCTGATGTATTTAATATTTTATTACAAATATTAGATGATGGTAGAATCACTGATTCTCAAGGTAGAACTGTTGATTTTAAAAATACTATAATTATTATGACTAGTAATATTGGTAGTGAATATATTCTAGAAGATTTACCTAATAAAGAAGAACTGATTAATAATCAATTACATAGTACTTTTAAACCTGAATTTTTAAATAGAATTGATGAAATTATTTTCTTTAATAGCTTAGGTAAAGAGCAAGTATATGGTATCTTGAATAAAATTATTGGTGAAATAGAATATAGATTAAGGGATAAAGGTATTAAATTATCTTTAACAGATGCATGTAAGGAACAAATTATTAATGAATCTTATGATGTAAATTATGGTGCTAGACCAATAAAAAGATATGTTTCTGATAGATTAGAAACTATGTTAGCAATTAAATTAATTGATGGTGAAATTGCGGATAATTCTACAATAATTATTGATTATGATAATGGTAATTATTGTATTAAAAAAGGAAATTAAAATTTCCTTTTTTTGTTGGGAAAATATGCTTAAATCTTATTTCTTTTTATATAAAAGTATAGTATAATGATAATGATAAATAATGATAAAGTCTCAATAGGATAGTAAAGGAAGTGAAGTACATGTTAAGATTTAAACTTAAAAGAGCTCTTAAGAAAATGTCTAGAACTAGAATTTTAATATATTGTACTTTATTTTTGATTCTAGGTATTTCATCTGTTTCTTTATTAAAAATGTATGCTTTATCATTTAGTAGTAAAAATATTATTACTGGTTTATCTGGTAATAGTGTTACAAGTACTACTGTTACTATTGATGATTTTGAAAATGATTATAATTACTATATGGGTCTTAATTATACTACTATTAAGAATGGTTATTCTGTAACTAGTGGTACCAATTTTAATTTATATAACGATGATAATTTAGTTAAAGTTACTGTTAATTATCATGGTACAAATATTAAAGGTAATGTTACTGGTCATGTATCTGGTAGTGAAAGACAAACTGATTTTGTTTATAAAAAAGTTTATCCAATTGTAAATGAATTTGGTAAGAGTTATATTGCTATAGAATTACTTGATAATCCTTATAGTGAATTTCCTATAGTTGATGGAACTGTATATGCATTTGCTGGATGGACAATTAATAATATAACTGATAATGACAATGATGATTTTTCTGAAGCATTTACAAAAATGGATATTGATACAAATGTTACTACTTTATATATTCCTGTTAAATCTACTAAACAAGCTGATTTAAATGTTGAGTTAAATGCTGGTTGGGTTTGGGCAGAAAAACATGATGTAGCAATTAATGCTTTTACTCCAAATGCATTTGCTGATTTTAAAGAATATGGATTTGATGAATATGATGTTAATAACTTCTTAGCTAAAGATGAAAATGGAGCAAATGCTCATGATGAAAATGGTTATTACTATTTTAATGATGGGGATGAAACATATTTACAATTTGATGGTTTATATATCAGAATCTATAATTTAACTGAAGATCAAAAAAGATATTCATATAATGATAAAGGTGTAGCTTGTGATATTTCTAATGATTGTTGGAATACTGCTTATAAAAAATTAGAACTTGATGATCTTAATACTCATGAAAAATTAACTAATTATGTTAATAGTAATGGTGGATTAAAATTCTATAGATTTAATAATAGAGATACTAATGTTGCGTTATTAGTTTCTGGTACAGATGTTTTTGGTAGAACTGTTAATAATAATGATATGAGTGTTTTAAAAAATATTACTAAGCCTTTAACTTTAACAACTTCTTTAGCTGGTCAAGTCAATACTAATATTTATTTTGATGTTACTGTTAATACTACATTAAATGCAGATTTAAATATTAATAATGTGACATTTAATTTTGCTGGTAGAAATATTAATGCTAATACTAATTCAGCTTATGAAACTTCTATTAATCAAAATAATAATGGTTCAATTATTGCTAACTATCATAATTTTAAATTAGGTAGAAATATTGTTAGTAAAACTGCTAGTAATCCAACAATGCGTGGTGTATTTGCAGGTAATGGTACTAATAATACTACTTATATGAATAAGAGTAGAGTTATTATTGAAACTGGTATTTATAACTATTATATTGCTGGTAGTACTACTAAATCTACTTCAACATTACAAACTGTTACTGCTGTTTTAGGTAGTGATTATGATAGAGCTTCTAATAATAATAGTAAATTAAACTTTAGATGGTGTGTTATTGGTTCTTTCCATGACAATAATTATAATGAAGGATCTGATCCTGTTAGTACAATGATTGTTAAGAGCGGTCTATATGGATTTGGTTATAACTGGACTAAAGAAAATCAATATCATACATCTAGTGCTGCTCGTTATGGTATGTATGTTGGTGGACGTAATAATGGTGTTCAAACAGGTTATTATATTGCTATTCAAGAAGGTGGAGAAATTAATCATGTTAATGGTGGACCTTCTACTGTTAAAGATATTACTGGTACTTATACAGGATTCTATTTGAAATCTGGTGTTACTGAATATGTATTTGGTGGTGCTGCTATCTCAGCAACTTCAAGGGATCGTGTTGTTAGTATTACTGGTGGAACTGTTACGGGAAATGTATTTGGTGGAAGTAATAGTTTTGATGGTTCTGGTGAAGATGGTAAATTAACAGGTAGTACATTAATCTATATTGGTGGTAATGCTAATATTGGTTATGCTGGATTAGATACAACAAAAGAAACTTACTTTAATGCAGCTCCTGGTTGTGTATTTGGTGCTGGTGATGGAAACGCTGAAGATAAGGGCGGAAAGATGGGTTCTGTTAACAGTGCTAGAATTATTTTTGAAGGAAATGCTCATGTTTATGGATCTGTATACGGTGGTGGAAACTACGGTAGTACAGGTAAAATGAATATTTCTGGTACTGAAACTGTTATGAATTTTAATGGTGGTACTATTGATGGAAATGTTTATGGCTCATCTAAGAAAAATGGTTCTGGTTTAGTAGGTAAAGTAACTATTAATGAAAATGCTAGTTCAGTTATTTATTACAATACATATGATTGGATGGAAGAGGGCGGACTAATTCCTGATCATATGAAAGGTTACCATACTTCGAATACTGCTGATAATAATTCAGTTAATGATGAAAGAGATTTTGATACTTATTTATATAATGATACACCAGTTCCAAAAGGTGGTATTACATGTACTGAAACAACTCCTGGTTTTGATACTAATAGAAGACGTTGTATTTACCTATACGGTATTATCAAAGCTGGTTCTGATTTAACTTATTGGAAAGAAGTAGCTGGTCCATATGCTGCTCCATTCTGGATTTATGATCATCATAGTGAAGTAGTTGATAATCAAGGTAATATTAAATTCTATGTTCAAAATGACCCTGATCATGCTGTTGGTGTAGAAGAACTTAACTGGTTTATTAGAAATGATCAAGGTGAATCTTATGGTAATGAAGCTCATACAGTAAATGTAAATGTTAATGGTGTTCATGTTAAAGGTTCAGTATATGGTGGATCTGATACTGGTGGTACTGTATATGCAAATGTATATGTTAATTTACTTGCTGGTAAAGTTGATAATGATGTATTCGGTGCTGGTAAAGGTAAAGATACATTTGTTTCTGGTGATGTTACAGTAAATACTTATTCTTTATTTGAAGGTACTAATGTTTACGGTGGTAGTGAATATGGTACAGTTAATTCATCAGGTGAAGAATATAACGATACAAAAGAAAGATCTGTTACTGTTAATATTAATGGTGGAAGTATTGAAAATGTATTTGGTGGTTCTAAAGGATCTGCTGATATTGTTCCTGAATTATTCGGTGCTATTAACGTATATATTAAAGATGGTAATGGTGTTACTAATGTATATGGTGGTAATGATGAAAATGGTCATGCACAAAAGAATGCAACTGTATATATAAATGGTGGAAATACTGAAAATGTATATGGTGGTTCTAGAAAAGCTGATTTTGATGTTACTAAAGTATATGTTAATGGTGGTACTGCTACAAATGTATATGGTGGATCTAATATTTCAGGTACTGTAAGGGTTGCTAATGTATTTGCTTTAAGTGGTGTTACTGAAAATATTTATGGTGGTAATAATTCTGGTGGTACTGCTTCAACTACTTATGTTGTGTTAAATGGTGGTTCTATTGGTAATGCATATGCTTGTGGATATGGTTCTCAAACTATTTGTGATTCAACATTTATCTTAGTAAATGGTATTAATTCTCCTTCAGGTGCTGTATATGGTGGAGGTTATGCTTCTAAGAATAATTCACCAACTAATGTTGTTGTTAATAAAGGTACTATTGGCGATGTATATGGTGGTAATAACAACAGTGGTGTTATTGATGAATCTAATGTTTATATTAATAATGGTACTGTTAATCGTGTATTTGGTGGTAATAACTTAGGTGGTAAAACTACAAATACAAATGTAATAGTTGGTAATGGTACTATTGATCAAGTATTTGGTGGAAGTAATGGTATTGATACTTATGCTACTACTACTAATGTACATATATATGGTGGTACTATTACTGATGTATTTGGTGGTGGAAATGAATCCGGTGCTGATCAAACAAATGTTAATGCTTATGGTGGTACTATAACTAATACATTTGGTGGAAGTAATAATAATGGTAATGTTTCTGCTACAAATGTTAATATTGGTGATGATGCTAAATTAGAACAAAAAGATTTATCTTTATTATATTCTGGTGGATCTACTGATCTTCCTCCTGGTGACGGTGAAGATAGTAAAGAAGAGGAAGAAGAAGATAATCGTCCTTGTGTAATTAAAAATATTACTTACCAAGATCATACTGTTGATTTTAGTAAATTGGATCAAGGTGCTAAAAGTTATACTTATTCTGAAAAACATAATATTGACTTTTTTGATTTTATTGCAACAGCAAATAACGATTATACAATTGGTTCATATTTTGTTCAATTAGCTGGTGGTTATAGAAATGACTTTGGTAGAACAATTAAATTTAAAACTGAAGGTACTGGTAATGTAACACTTACTGCTATTTCTACTGGTACAAATAATAGAACTTTAGTTTTATTAGATTCTAAAGGTGGATTAACTGGTCAATCTTGTGATGTTCAAAATAGAAATGCTGGTTATACAGATTGTTCATTTAGTATTCCTAAAGCTGGAACATATTATATTGGTTCTACTAGTGGATCTTTAAATATTAGTAATTTAAAAGCTAGAGTTCAACATATAGAAAGAGATACTTCAGCTTGTGATGAAGAAGAAGTTAAATTTACAGAAGTTGCTGTAGAACATAGTGATACATTATTAGCAGTAAATGCTTATTGGAATAATGTTGGTGTATTTGGTTATGCAGGTAATACTTCTCCAAATAATACAGTTAAAGCTGAAGGAACTTGGGAATATAAATTTGGTATTGGATCTAATCCAAATCCTGTTTCTTATGAAGGCACTGATTATTACTTCTACATGAAGTTATATAATGATTATGATAAGAATTATTTAGGTTCTTCTAGTATTTCATTTAATATTCCTGAAGATGTAAGCGAACCTGCTGTTAAATTCTTAGCATCAAGTTTAACTGATGCTGATGGTGTTATCCAATTTAATTCTTATAGAAATGAATGGGTTACTGTTGATGGCGTTGAAACTGTAACAAGTAAATATTATGATTCTGTAACTTATTATTTAAGTGATGAAGACAATAATTTAGTTGCTTCTAAAACAATCACATTCGATAGTAGTACTCCTGTTTATGAAGTTATATTTAGTGGGCTTACTGCTGGTAAAAAATATTATTTAACAGAATCAAATCCATCTAATATTTATTCTGCTTCAACTTATTATGTTACTTATGAAGAAAAGGCTGTTGAAGTTGATGGACCAATTTCTGTTGATGAATATGGACATGTTATTAATTGGTCAAAAGTAATAGTTAAACCTGAATTATCTTGGGCTGGTGGAGCTGACTCATATAATAATGCAAACTTTGTTAATGCTATTCAAGGTCAAACTGTTATTGATAGAGAAAATAAAACTCCTGCTGAAGTTGAAACTGAATTAAATGCATTAAAGAAAAAGATTCAAACTTATGTATCAACTACTACTGTAAGATTCCATGTGGAAAATCCATATCCATATCCAATTGAAAAATTTAGATTAAAATTCTATTCTAAAGATGTATATATCGATTTATTAAAAATGGGTGGAACTCCTATTGGAGATTCTAATGTTAATACATTTGATTTATATACTGTTGAAACTGAACCTAATTATTATTTAAGTACTCAAGATAAGACTTATACTTATGGTACTCCTACATTTGTAATTCCAGCTAACTATAGTGGATATTTAGGTAATGGTCAATTTATCTTATTTGGTAAGAACAAACCTATTAATATCAGTGTTGTTGCAAACTGGGACCAAATTTGGAATTATATTCCTGGTACTGATGCTGGTGGTTCTGGTTCTGGTGTTGGTGGTACAAGTAATGTAGTAGATAGTACATTTGATTCTACTATTTATGAAGCTACTAATTTAAAAACTACTAATGTATATGGTGGTAATAATAATGGTGGAGAAACTTCTTCTGCTAATGTTAACTTATATAAAAATTCAGTAACTGAAAATGCTTATGGTGGAGGTAATGAAGCTATTACAACTACTACAAACGTTAATGCTAATGGTGGTATTAATATTAAAGTTTATGGTGGAGGTAGAAATGCATCTGTTTCTGAAAATTCTACTGTTGAAATATATGGTGGAGTTCAACACTATGTATATGGTGGTGGAGAAAAAGGTGATATTTTAGGTAATAGTACTGTTAATCTACTTGGTGGTACAGTTGTTAGAGCGTTATTCGGTTCTGGTAATGAAGCTAATACTGGTTCTGCTTCTAACCATACAACAAGTACAGTAAATCTTGTTGGTGGATTAGTTCAAGGTGATGTTTATGGTGGTGCTTATTCTAAAGTTGTATATGGTTATACAAATGTTAATATAGGTGCAAGTACTGTATTAGCTACTATTAGGGATAAAGCTACAATTAAATCATTACAAATTGATGGTAATATTTATAGTGGTGGTCAAACTGGTACAGATGGTAGTGAAAAGATGAGTTTCGACTTCGTATCTGTAACTGATGGTTCTGTATTAAATTTAGATCCTACATTAAATACTAGTTTTGAAGTTCATCAATCAATATTTGGTTCAGGTAATAACTCAGTTGTTAAAGATACTTTAAATGGTAATGCTGTAGTTAATATTAAGAACTTAGGTAAAGAGGATAATATTTATACTATTAAATCTATTCAAAGAGCAGATACAGTTAATTTAGAAAATAATTATTTACAAATTACTGGTGCTGAAGATAGTACATCAACAATTAAGTCTACAAGAAAATTATTATTCTCATATAATAGAATTGTTTCATTACATATGATTAATCAAAATGAATTATATTTAGCTAATGGTGCTAATATGTTAATGAATTTATATAGTGAATATAGAGATGAAAATGATAATTTAGTTAAAGAATCTGTTGATATAGATGTTGAAAAAGATGAAGAAAATCAACCTGTATTAGTTGATGGTATTGTTAAGAACAATACAGTTTCTAAAACTAATGGCCAAAATGAAATATATATGGCTAGAACTAAAGTATTAAATGTTTGGTTAAATGAAACTGGTGGTTCATCAAGTGAAGGTAATGTTTATGGTATGGCATTCCTAGGTATGTATGAATATAATGAATCTGATAATACAGTTAATAAAGGTATTTATGATGATTATGAACCTAAAGAAGTTGTATCTGATGATGTATTTGAAGATTTTAGATATTCTGGTACATATGTTTATGGTAAACATTATTTAAGTCATGATATAACAGTTGATGGTTTCTATACTAATTATATTGATGATGTAGATGCTAAAGGTATTAGAGTAGATTATATTAATCCTACACCTGATAATAGTACATATTATATGTGGACTATTGGTATTGTTTCGTCTAAGTTTGATGTAGAGTTACATGCTTCTAAATATTCAACTTTAGGTGCTGCAATTTTACCTTTAAATACATTTGAAAATCCTGATGCAGAATTCTGGGTAGCTAGTGTTCAAACTGCTGGTTTACAAGAAGGTATTAATTTAACTAATAAAGAAAGTGTTGCTAAAGTTGCTTCAACTACTAAGATAGCTAATACTACTATTGGTTTATCAATGGATACTGGTAATGCTGCATTAAATGGATGGAAGGGTACTTCTGAAACTGATTTTATGGCAGTTAATAAATATACTGGCGATGATAAGTATGATGCTGATTCAACTACATCTACACCAACATTATCATTCTACTTACATCATTCTAAGAATGTTGAGTATGAAGAAGCTGATAATTCTGGTGATTTAGGTTATGTAGTTATTTACTTAGAATCTCGTATTCCTGATCCTAATGATCCTACTAAATATGATGTTAGAAATATTGAAATTACTGTTTATATGTCTATTATTGAAGATAGTGAAGATGGTTATGGTTCTGCTATTACTCCTGGTAAGAAGTATTCAGTGTTCCCAAGTACTTTAACTAATATTACATATAATAGTTCATTCAGTATTTATCAAAGTTTATATATTGATATGGTAAATAAGGATTATAAGATTAATGCTTCATTCAATGAAGAAACTAGTAGTTATTCTTGTCCTGTTGGATATGAATTGGTTACTTATGAACCTTCTGAAGGTGATGAAGAAGCTCCTAAACCTAAATGTTCAAGACCATTTGTGCTTGATGATTTATATCCAGAAGGAGCTTATAGACAATTAGCTTCTAAAATGTTATTCCCTGTTGGAACAACAATTTCAATGATAGATTTAGCAACTAATACTTACTATTATTATGTTGTTGATAATGAAGATTTTGTTAAACAACAAGCTGAATATAATAGTAATAATGAAGTTACTTATTACTTAAGAGATTTCTATGAAATGTCATCAATTAATTATGTTGGTGGATTCAAGAAATATGAAGATCAAGAACATAATTTAATTTATCATCATACTGAAGATGGTAAAGATTATGCATTTGAAGAATTTATATTTACTGTAGATTTCGGTAATGTTGATCATGAAAAGATTGATATGAGACAATATATTGTTAATAATGCATCATTCTATATGGAATTAATGAGTCCAGAAACTGTTAATGGTAAGAATAAACAAATTATGTTACCAGTATCAGATAACTTAGGTGATATGTTATATAACATTTACTATACTGATTTCAATGGTATTCAAACTGTTTCTGAATTTGATAAGAAAACAGTATATGCTGATCAAATTACAACATTAAATGTTAATACTACAGTAAGTAAACAATATAATGATATTACAGTTAATAATACTGCTTATGATGAATATAAATTAGGTGCTAAGATAACTGTTTATGATGAAACAGGAAACTTAATTGATGGTAGTACATTATTAGGTATGACATTATCTATTGGTGGTGTTAAATATAATCCATCTATTGATGGCTCATTCAGAGTAAGACTTGCTGATAATGTTACAACTGTTAATAGTCCTATAACTGTAGATGTTGGTAATTCAAACTTAACTACTGGACGTTATAAATTCGTTATTGAAACATTTGGTTCATTTGATGGTATTTATAATAAGAGTGGTGAAGCTACTAATATTACAGAAGCAGAATTATATGTAGTAAATAATAAATTTGGTTTAGAGATTACAATTCCTGATGTCAGTGTTACTCATGATAGTGCTACTGGTAAAGATGAAAAAGAAAATTCTGTAATCGAATATAATTTAAAAACTTCTTCAGGTTTAGCTGATCCTAACTTAAGAATTTCATTACAAAGAAGAATTTATAGTACAGAATATAATTTGAACTATGAATTAGTTGATCTAGCTGATTATGTTAGAGATAGAGATGCGTTACAAACTACTACTATTACTAAACAATATTTAGTTCCTAATGCATTCTATAATGCTGAAGTAGATGGCGAAAATTATGAAGAAATTAAAACTAAAGAATTAACTTATGAATTGGATTTAGGTGATAACTTAAAATCTGGTACATATAAAGTTGTATTTAGTGTTTACGATGGTGATCAATATATTGGCGAAAATTATGCTTATTTAATTATTCGTGATATATGGTATAATGAATAAAAATAAAGGAGTGTGCTTATGGAAGTTAAATTAGATGATTTAAGTTTTGAAGAATTATTAGATTTATTCAGAGCAATGCAAGAATTTGTAGATTATTTAGAGGTTGAATTAAATACTGAAGTAGAAGCGAGGAAGAAATAATGGCAATAAAAAGATTAGATGACTTTAATCATGAAGTTGAAGTAACTAAAGAAGTACTTTCTAGCATGCCTATTAATAATGCTAAAAATGTCGCTTTATATAAGAATAAAATATCTGAATTAAAAGACGAATATTCTGGATATAGAGATCAATTATTTAGAGAAATTAAAGTACGCTCAGAAAAATATTTTTCAATCAAACCAAGTAGTAGAATTGAAACTATTAAGAAAGAATTAGAGGGTTATGAAGGTTTATACCTTCTTAACCCAATTAATACTGCTTATGAAAAGTTAGGTTTTGATATATTACTTTATAATTTAACTCACTTTTATAAAAATGATTTAGTATCAGTTAATAATGATATTAAAGAATTATTTAATAAATTTAGATTAGCTGGTATTGAATTAAGTGCTAATGATTTTATTTATAGTGTATATGCTAAAAAATATATTAGTGAATTATTAAAAGATGATAATATTGATAGAATGGAAGATATTTTTGAAGATTTACATTGGAAATGTCCTGATGTAATTGTTCATATTGAAGTTAACTTTAGAATTTTATTTAATAAACATGTTAAAGATTTTGAAAATTATATAAATAGTGAAGCAGCTAATATGTTAAAGGATGGTATAACATATGAAGATTTATTAATGAAGAAAAATAATTTATTAGTTGAATTAGATATGTTAGAAAATTATGATGATGCTGCATTAATATCTAAATTTATGAGTGGTGTTTTAACGTTAAATGATTATAATCGTGTTAATGTTGATAAATGCTATAGTAGATTCTTAGGAGAAAATGTTGATTTAGGATCTGTTGATAATAAATTAGATGATTTCATCAATTTATATCATAATTTAGATGAATATAAGAGTTATTTAAGAAGTGAATCTTTAATTAAAGATGCTAAAGAAAAATATGCTGATAAAGATAAACATTTAGGTGAATGCACTAAGATTACTAAGGAATCTGCTGATATTATTGAAGAATTAGCTAAGATTAGTAATTCAATTGAAACAGGTTCAGAAAAGAAATTCTTCTTCTTTAGTAAGAAGGTTGATACTGAACAATTAGCTGTTCAATTAGATGAAAAAGTTAAAGAATTAGATCAAAAGTTTAATGAATATGATAATGCTTATATTTATGAAAATATGGCTAAATATTTAGATGATACATCTAGTGTTTATGATTTATTAAAATTCTTAATTTCTTATAAGAGTTATTTAAGAACAGCTTTAAAAGCATCTGAAGAAGATAATGATATTAGAAGAATTAAATATATGATTAAAATGTATACTGAATATGTTAATAATCCTTATGTTAATATTCTAAAAAATGTTAGATTTATTTCAGATACTGATGTTCAAACTTTATTAGTTGATCATTATAAAATGTTAAATATTGATTTAGATAGAGATCAATTAAATCTTGATAGTATTGATGATTTAAGTAAGAGTTTATCTATAATAATTAATAATAGTTATTTAATTAAATCTGGTTTAAGTATTGATTTAATTCTTGAATTATTTGACGCTAAAAAAATAATTGAGAATTATGATAATAAATCAAGTAAACCAAATACTGTAGAAAAGGAAACCAATAAATAAATTGGTTTCTTTTTAATTGAAACGCTTCAATTAATATGATAAAATTAGTATGGTGATAATATATGAAGAATACGCTTAAAGCTATCGGTAAAATTTTATTTACTGTATTTTTAATTCTTTATTTAGGAGTTGAAATTATCGTAACTGCATGTTTAGTTAATTTTAATGACCAAAGAATAACAGAATTTGGAGATCAATCTTGGGTTATCGTTGATGAAGATCTTGGAGATTATAAGAAAGGTGACTTAGTAATTGTTACTCGTGGAGAAGGTTCTGAAGTTGAAAAAGGTGATAAGATTTTCTTCTATGATCCTGCTACAGATTATACAGTTAACTATGCAGAAGTATTTGATTGTTATCCAAGTGGTGATAATTCATATACTTTTGAATTAGGCGGAGATTATAATGTTTATTATGAATATTATATTGGTAAAAATGTTAAATCTTACAAAGGTGTAGGAACTATTTTATCTGTATTAGAATCTAAATGGGGATTCTTACTATTAATTATTTTACCTACTATGATAGCAATTGTTTTTGAATTCTATTTAATTATTTTAGAAATAGTTGATTTAAGAAAAGAGGACTAATATGAAAAATAAGAAATTTATGGTCTTATTGGTCCTTTCTTTCTTATTTTTATTAGTAGTTGGTTCTATGTATTCTTATAGTTTATATATAAGTAAAACAGAACAAGCTATTGAGATGAGGGTAGCCAATTGGGATATTTTAGTTAATGACTCCATGGTTACTGATGGTGGAGAAGAAACTAAAACGTTTACAATTAATGATATGACATTAACTGGTGCTGGAGTTCATGTAGAAGAAGGATTATTTGCACCTGGTGTTAGTGGATCATTTACTTTAGCTATCGATCCATATGATACAGAAGTTTCTTTTGTGTATGATTTGACTGTTGATAGTTCTAATATCAAAAATGATAGAATTACTATTACAGAAGTTAGTAAAGTCGATAAATATGGTAATTTAATTGATGAGGGTTCTTTAGAAAATGTTGATTCTGAAAAAGGTATTTATGAAGATACAGTTTTTTATGATAAGAATACTTATCTAAAACCTAAAGAGGATAGATGTATATATATTAGAATTACTATTTCTTGGTTAAATGATGAAAATAATAACGTTGCTGATACAGAAGTTGGTATGAATGGTGATCAACCAAAATTGGATATACCAATTAAAGTTAATTTCAGACAATATGTAGGTTAATATGAAGAAGTTTTTTCAATTATTATTAGATATTTTAATTATTTTATTAAGCG
The DNA here is from genome assembly GCA_016296185.1 of Bacilli bacterium. GTDB lineage: Bacteria > Bacillota_I > Bacilli_A > RF39 > UBA660 > Coprovivens. The sequence continues at coordinate 15,035 of JAEDJT010000018.1, read as the reverse complement.
TATTTATCATATTTAAACTTTATGGAAATATCAATAGTAAAAAGAATGGATATCCTTTATATTTTGGTTATACATATTTTGAAATTATTAGTGGTAGTATGGAAGATACAATTCATATAGGTGATTATGTATTTGTTGATACTAAAGATAAAGATATAAAAGTTAATGATATTATTACTTTCTATTATGAGGGTGTTATTGTAACTCATAGAGTAATAAATATTTCAGAAGATAAGATAATAACACAAGGTGATAATAATAATACAGAAGATGATCCAATAGAAATTGCTAATGTTATTGGAACTGTTAAATACATTGGTAAAGGTTTTAGTAAACTTACTAGTGTATATGTAATAATGCCACTTATAGTTATACTTATGGTTATTAATTATTTTCTTGGTAAGGAAGTGAAAATAGATGAGGAGAAAAAAGAACAATAAAAGAAAATATACTTTGTTAGCTGTTTTCTTAATTGCTGATATTTTATTAATACTTACTATTTTTAAATCTTCTAATGCTAGATTTGTTTCTGAAGCAAAATCTGGTACTGAATTAAATGTTGCATTATATGCTATTAGTTTAGAAGGAAAAATGAATGATGGTTCTAGTATGAATATTCAAATGGATAATTTAGAACCTGATGGTAAAACAAGATATTATTATTTCAATGTATATAATACTAATGAAAATGGAGTAGTTACTAATACTGATATTTCTTATTATTTGAAATTTGTATCTACTACAAATATTCCGTTAGAATATCATGTTTATGAGGGATTATGTACGCAAGAGAAGAATGCAATTATTACTGATGTGACTTCAACTGATGGCTCTTCTAGTGATGCATTCTTTAGAACAATGATTACTGAAAAAAGAACATTTGGACATACTGAAAAAGAATCTAATTCTTATTGCTTAGCTGTTAATTTTCCTAAGAAATATAATACATATAATTATCAAAATTTAATTGAATCAATTCAAGTTAGAGTAATAAGTAAACAAATTATGGATACTGATTAAAAAATAAAAGGTGGTGATAAACATGAGAAGAGCAAAGAAATTATTTAATGAACATAAATATATTGGTGTATGTGTAGTTGCTATTCTATTAGTTCTTTTCTCATGTTTATTTGTGTCTTATGCAAGATATGCTTTAGAAATTTTTTCTAATAGATTTTTAATGACACAAAACTTTTATTTTTCTAGTAATAAATTAAAAGAAAATACTGTTGATTATGCAATAGAGAACTGGGCTGGTACTGGATCATATGATGTTAATATAACAATGCAAAATACAGCAAATTTATTAGTTAAGACTACAAAAGATATTAAATATAATGTAGAATGTGAAAGCGTTTCTACTAAGTCAGTTAATGCTTCTGATGTTAAATGTTCTATTGATGGTGAAAGTGCTGTATCTAGAACAATATCTAAAGATAGTACTAATGATTCGTTTGTAGTTAAATTAACATATACTGGTACTAAAGAATTACAAAAGAATGATAGTATTAAAGTTAAAGTTACTGCTATAAGTAGTGATCCTTATATCAAAGAGTTATCTGGTACTTTTGAGGTATTTGTTGGTTATTATGGTGTTACTTATACAATTGAAGATAAAGCAAATCAAGTATATTTAAATGCTTTAATTACTAATGCTAGAAACTTCTATGTATCATTAGAATCATTTACTGATAATGGTGTTACTTATGATGTTAATGAAAAAATAAATTTAGATGAATATGCAGCATTAAGTGATGAAAATAAAAAGAAATGTTCAAGTGCAAGAATTACATTATCTTGGGATGCTAATCAATTAAGATTAGATACTACAGGTTATGCATATATGCATAGAACACAGGGACATGATAATGAAGAATTTTTGCAAGAAATTGATGGAAAACATTTTATAAAGAAAGTTATGTTTGACTTAGATGCTGAATCTAGTATGGCAGTTAAGTTCTTTAAATTAAATATTGCTGCTGATAATTCATATCCTGAAAAAACAAATACTTTAATAGTTGATTATGTTGATGATATCAACATTAAATAAGAGAGGTGAAATGTATGGTTAATATTATGGATGAATATACTTCATATACTAAGAAATGTTTAAATAATTATATGAAGTTAATACTTGGTAATAAATATAATAAAACTATTTCTGATGCATTTGCTTCTGTTTATATAAATGTTAGATATAGTAATTATCTAGATGAACAAACTTCTAAATTAGCTGTTAATAAAAAAATAGATTGTGCTATGGATTATACTTGTAGAGATTTAAAACAAGAGTTTCCTGATTTAGAAAAAGAAGCAGAATTATGTAAAGAATTCTATAAGAAAATATATAATATTGATCAATTATATTTATTAGAATCTCAAAAAAATACAATTTCTGAAATAAGTAAGTTAAGAAAAAAACTTCTTAATATTGAAGAAGATGATTTTGAAAATATAATTAATAATGAATTAAGAGATGCTATTAGAAAAAGAAAAGAATTTTTAGATGGTTTTAATTCTGATATGTTTGAATTAAAGTTTGATAAAATAGATAAAAGTAAAAAATATGTTTATGCTAAACCACATAATAATATAAAATTTCCTGATTTATATAGTAAAATTGCAATAGAAAAAGCACAAGAAAAAGATACTATTCAAGAAGATTTAGCTATGATTAGTTATTTACAATTATGTTCTAAAATAGTATATGACTTAATTAGTTGTGATTTTGATACATTATATTTTATTGATTTACCAAAAACATTCTTTGATAAAAAGACTAAATTAGCAAGAGTTGTTAATACAATTGATAATCCTTTTATTCAAGAAAAAATAAGAGTAGTTGTTACTTTTGAATGTTTTACTAGATATAAAAGTTATGTTTTAGAACTAAAAAGACAAGGATTTGTATTTGCTATATATCTAGATAAATCATTTGATTATTCAAGTGATAATATCGAATATTTAGAAGTATTTGATAAAATTATTATGGAAAATAATAAATATTATAACAAAGACATGTTAAATAATGGTAAAATAAATACAAGAATAATAAGTGTAGATGAGGTGAAGTGATATGAATACTTATGTTAGATTTTTATATGAGTTTTTAGATCAACTACTAGGTGGATTAGTAGAAGGTTTTAAACAATTATTTTTAGGTATTCTTCAAATGTTTGATGTTAGAAGTTATGCTAGATTAATCAAATATTATAGTGCTGATTTTAGTGGAGGAGAATGGCTTTTAGTAATTATTGCTGTTATTATTACAATTATATTATTAGCTTTAATTATTTTCTTAGCTTACTTTGTTGTAAGAAAGTTAATTAGATTTAGAAAGACTCTTGTTGAACAAGAATCATTATTAGAAGAGTTAGCTGACTTACATAAACAAGTTGCTAAATTAATGAAAGAAAAAGACGAGTTATATGCTATGAAAGTTAGTCAACTTGGTCTTAATCCTGATGAAGATCCTAATGGTGGAGGAGTTGGTGGTGAAGCACCAACAGCTGAAGGCGAAGAAGAAGGAGATATCGATGCTCAAAATACAAGATTCCCTAAACTTGTTAGTATCGATTTACAATATAAAGATTATAAAGCAGTTGATTATGGTAATTCATTCACATTACCAGAAATTGTTGAAAACTTTAGAAACTTCGCTGCTTCTGAATTACATTTATACTATACATCTAATATGATGCGTTTATTTATAGCTGCATTAGCAAGTACAAGATTAGTAATTTTACAAGGTATCTCAGGTACAGGTAAAACATCACTTGCATATGCTTGGGGAAAATTCTTAAAACATGATTCATGTGTTGCTTCTGTTCAACCATCATGGAGAGATAGAACTGAGTTATTTGGTTACTTCAATGAATTTACAAAGAAGTTTAATGAAACTGACGTATTAGCAGAAATATATAGAGCTGGTTATACTGATGATGTTTATACAGTAATACTAGATGAAATGAACATCTCACGTGTTGAATATTATTTTGCAGAAATGTTATCTATTCTAGAAATGCCAAGTCAAGATGAGTGGATAGTTGAATTAGTTCCAAGTGGTTGGGATACTGATCCTAAGAGAATTAAAAATGGTAAATTACAAATTGCTCCAAATGTTTGGTACATTGGTACAATCAATAACGATGACTCAACATTCATGGTAACAGATAAAGTTTACGACCGTGCTATGCCAATTGATATCAATGATAAAGGTCAAGCATTTGAACCTATTCCAACAACTGCACAAGATATAAATTATACATATTTAGTTAAATTATTTGATCAAGCAATGAATGATAATGCTATATCACAAGAAAGCTTAGATAAGATTGAAAAAATGGATGATTATGTTATTCAACATTTCCGTATCGCGTTTGGTAATCGTATCGTAGCACATATGAAAAAATTCGTTCCTGTATTTGTAGGATGCGGAGGATCTGAAGTTGATGGTATTGATTACTTTATTGCTAGAAAGATCTTACGTAAATTTGAACAATTAAATATCTCATATATTAGAGATGAAATTGATGGTTATATTAAATTCTTAGATGATACATTCGGTAAAGGTAAAATGAAAGAATGTATTGAATACTTATTAAGATTAAAGAAATTAACATAGTAAAATAAAGAAAGGTGAGGATTATGAACGAACATAATGGTATTGAGTTGAGAGTCAATAATTTGTTCAATAATGCAAGTGAGACTAAGGTAAATTCATTTACTAAAAAAACTAAATCTGATTTAGTAGTTGACTTACATTTTGACAAATTTGAAGCTAATTTTGAATGGCTTGATATTATGGAAGATACTATTAGATATCTTGATAATATTCTTCGTAATCCAAACCGATTCATTATTAATGAAGATGAAATTGTTAAAATAGAACAAGCTAGACGTACTACTGTTGAAAGTATTAAACATTTAGCTAGAAATACTCAATTAATTCAAAGTATAGATGAAGATGATAATGTTACTCCATCTAGAATTTTAAATATTAATAAAGAAGAAAGTTTTGATACTTATGAAAATAGATTTATTTATACTTTAATAAATAATATGGAAGTATTTGTAAGTATTAAGAAAAAGAAATTATTAGATGCATCACATTTAAAAGATGATAAATCAATTCAATATAAAGCAGCTACTATGGTAGGTAGTGAAAAAATATCTATTGATTTAGCATTAAAGAGTTCTTTACATACTAAAGAAGATGTTGGCGAAAAAGATGGCGATGATTTAAAAACTAGAATAGATAGACTAGAACAAAATATAGTTGATTTAAAAGCTACCGAAGTATTTAAATCATTAGCTAAAGCACATACAGCTTTAATTAGACCACCAATAAAGAAAACAAATTTAATTTTAAAGAATACTAATTTCCAATATGCTTTAAAATTATGGGATTATATGCAAGAACATTTTGGTGATGAAGATAAAAGAGAAAAATCTGATAAAAACTATGAAGATGATGGTGAATTAAGAGGATTATTCGATGAAACATTCTTATTAGATTATTTAATATTATGTTCATTAAATAAACAAGAATATAAATCTAAAAATTTAAAAGAAAGAGTAATGCAACAAGTTATTCAAAAAATTGTAGATTTAAATGCTACTTTAACTGAAGAAGAAGTTAAAGATATGGTTGGTGAACAATATGCAATAGTTAAATATAAGAATCAAGCAACTGTTGAAGGAATTACTAAGATTTATAAAAAACATATTGATAAATATATGAATAAAATTAATAATCTAAAATTAAATTAGGTGAAATATGAAAAAAACATTAGAGTTTATAATTACAGCAGTTGAAACTTTAATAACAATTTTCTTAGTTGTTTTAATAGTTGTTACTTGTTTTCAAAGATTTAGTAATAATGGAAGTTTTTTTGGATATAGAATTTATACTGTAGCTTCTTCAAGTATGATTCCAATTTATACTGTAGGAGATACTTTATTAATTCAAGATACTAATTCAGATAGTATTGAAGTTGGAGATGCTTTAACTTATATGGGTGAATCTGGAGATCTTAGAGGAAAGATTATTACTCACCAAGTTGTAAGTATTGAAGAAGATGAAGATGGTAAAAAACATTATCATACTAAAGGTGTTGCTAATGATATAGAAGACCCAATAGTTGAAGAAGAGCAAATCTTTGGTAAGGTTGTATATAGATTTATTAGTTTAAGTGTTATTGGTAAGATAACTCTTAATATGTTTACTTTATTATTATGTATAGCTTTTCCGGTAGCTGTTCTTGTTGCTGTAGAATTAATAAAAATAGTTAAAGAAAAGAAAGAAGAAGAGATTCCTGAATTTATAAAAGTAGATAAAAATAAAGGAATAATGGAAGAAACATCAAATGAAAATAATAATTCATCTATTGATGATGAATCACTAGAAGAAAATGATATAGAAGAAAAATCTTTTGAAGATGAAGTAGAAGATAAAGAGGATTAATAATTAGATAGGAAGTGGTTATTGTGAAGACAAACGATACACAAGAAACCAATGTAAAACCTAAAAACAGATTATTAAGAACATTTAAAAAACATAAGATATTGTTCTTTTTATTCTTGTTTTTTGCATTAGGAACTAATGTATTTGCATGGTTTGTTTTTAATAGTATTGTCAGTATGAATATTACAGGTCACGTTAGAGCTTGGGATATTTCAATTGGTGAAGATGGCCAAACATGGGATGTTAATTTAAAAGATTTATATCCTGGTATGACAACTATTACAGAAGAAACTAAATTATCAAATAATGGTGAATCTGCTGCTAATGTAGAATTAAATGTATTAGAGTATAAATTATTTGGTGAAACATATAGTTCTGTAAGAGAAAGTAGTGATGGTAAAATATATACTCCTCAAGAGTTATATGATACTTTAACTAGTTATTATCCATTTATCTTAACAATTTCTACTAATGCTAATAGTGTTAGAGCTGGTGAAAAAATTACAATTACTGTTGATTGTGAATGGCCATATGATGGTACAAGAACAAATCCTGATGATGATACATCTACTCCTGATGGATGGGATACATATTGGGGTAATAAAGCATATGAATATTATGAAACAGTTGGTAGTAGTGAAAAATCTCTAGAAATTCAAATAGAAATTAAAACTACACAAGTAAAATAAAAAATACTTTCAAATGAAAGTATTTTTTTTATTCAGTTTCAGTTTTCTTTTGTCTAAATTCTATTTTGACATTTACGACACCCATTTTTTTAGTTTTTACAACTGTACCATCTGATTGTTCAAAATCTACCCATTCAGCAGCTGCTGTATCTTCAGCATCTGTCATGTGTCCTTCTATAGAATCATCATCGATCCATTGAATATATATTCTTTTATTTATTTGTTTATTTTCATTTAGTGTTCCGTCTGGATTCTTAACATACATATCGCCTTTTAATAGTGCATCAGTTGCTAATACTTCTTCATTAGTATCTAAATCAACCATTTTGTAAATTGCAAAATCTCTTATTACGTTATCTTCAGGAGAATTAACACTAATTTCGTATTCTAAATCTACACCTGTTTTAGTAGCATCAACCATTATATCAAAGAATGCTAGTGAAGTAGGTGCTATAACTCCATCTGCAATATGTGGATTCTTTTCTTGTAATACTGTTATTTCAGCTTCTTTAGTTCCATTTAAATCTTCACCATTTAATGTTATGTACCATTTAGCTATTGTACCTGATGAGTTGGAATTGTATTTAGTTATATATTTAGCATATGAATAGGCTCCAACACCTAAACATGCGATAAATACAGCTATTATTAACAGTATCATAAATCTATTTTTATTCTTCATGATACCTCCTATATGTTGTGTTAATTATATCATAACTAAACTGTAAAGAATAGATGTAAAAAAATAAAAAAAAATGAATTAAATTTATTGTTATTGGTATATCACTATGTTATAATAGTCATAACGATAGGGTATGCGCACTATTGTTATGTCTCCAATATTATGAGAAGGAGAGGTATTATATGGCTAAAGGAGAAGTTGTTGTAACTGCCGAGCAATATAAGAAAAAGAAAAAATTTGAGAAGATAGTAATTATAGTTTTACTAGTATTACTATTATTATTAGCTATTTCTTATTTTGTATTAAATATTATTTATAATGAAGGTAGTTTTACAATAAGTATGGATAAAAATACTTATTTAAGATCTAATTTAGTAATGTATGAGTCTTTGAATAATCGTAGTAATGTTAGAAGATTATCTACTGCAGAGATGCCATTCATGGATAATATCTCAATTAAATGGTTACCTGATAATATTCAAAATGAAGCTGATGGTGCTCATAATGGGAAAAACTATATAGCGTATACATTCTATTTAGAAAATAGAGGAAATGAACCAATTAATTATTGGTATTCAGTTACTCTAGATGACGTTATTAAAAATGTCGATGAAGCTGTTAGATTTATGATTTACAGAAATGATGAATCAGTAGTTTATGCTAAACTTAACAGTAATACAAATGAGCCTGAAAAAGGAACGACCCCATTCCGAGATGACGAAGACGGAACTATTATCTTAGAAGAAAGGGCAGATATGATGCCTGAAGATATTGATAAGATTACAATAGTTATTTGGCTTGAAGGTGATGATCCGGAATGCGTAAATGCTCTACTAGGTGGAGAAATCAAAATGCACATGGATATCATGGAAGAACATACAGAAGAAAGTGTATAATAAGGGAGTAATATTATGGCAAAGACAAGCAAAAAAAATAATAAGCAAAGAAGATTGTTATTACTAATTTTATTGTTAGTATTAACACTTGGACTAGTTGGCCTACAAACATGGTCATGGTTCACATCAAACCGTACTGTATCTGTTGATACATTACAAGTTGAAGTTAGATCAGCAAATGGTTTACAAATTTCTGCTGATGGTGTTAACTGGGATAATTCAGTAAACTTAGAAAAATTATATATAGCTGATTTACAAAACACTGATATTAAGAATCAATTACCTGCTACATTAGAAAATGTTTCATCTCCTGGTACTTATGATAGTAAAGGATATGTAAAAATGTATTATGGTAGAGTAGATCCAGTTACTAAACAAGATGAGGTTACTGGAAATCTTGATACTAAATATATAATTGAAACTACTGATGCTTCAAATATTATTAGTTGTAATGATATGTATACAGGAGAGCAAGAATCTCCATCAGAAATTCCTAGTTGTTCTAGTGAATCTGGAAAAGGTTATTATGTAGCATTTGACTTATATTTCAAAATTACAGCAAATTCTCAAATCGTTATAGATGGTAAGAGTTCAGTAAAAGCTGTTGGTACTGATAAAGGTACTAAAAATACTGCTCGTGTAGGTATTTTAGATTTAGGTAATACTACTTATAATTCATTAGATCCTGTTGCTTCAGGAGCTGCTGCTAGAGCTTTAAATAAAGCTACTAATTTCTTTATTTGGGAACCAAATGCTAATGCACATACATCATCTGGTAGTTCAAATGCTAGTAAATATGGTATAAGTGCTAGTACAACTGATGCTACTGAATATTGTGCAATTAATAAAAATATTAATAGTTCTGCAGTTCCATCTGAAGATGAAAGAAATATTTATAACTTAAAATGTGGTTCAGAACATGTAACTGAAGGACCAGTTCTTACTTATGCAACTGATTCTGATAATAAAGATTCAATTGTATTAGGTGGAAGTGGTCATCCTTGGACAATAAATAGTGGTATCACTAAAGTTAGAGTATACTGGTGGGTTGAAGGACAAGATGTTGATACAGAAAATGAAGCATCTGGTTCTGATATGAAATTAACATTAGTATTCAGTATGGCTTAATATTACTTATTAAATATATAAATAAAACTTATGAGAAATCATAAGTTTTTTTATGTAAAGCAATTATTTAATTCATTGTTTTATGATTGTATTTGGTTTATACTTAAGTTAAGGTAGTGTGATTATTTATGGCAAGTAATAAACAATCTAAAAATAGAAAAGATAAAGCATATTATAGACAATTGCGTAAAATTATTATCTTGATATTAATATTTGTATTTTTATTAATTAATTTTGGTGCATTTACTTTTGCTTGGTTCTCAAGTAATAAAAATGCATTAATTGATACTATTGATATTAATGTTCAAACTGTATCTGGTATTCAAATATCTCATGATGCAATTGAATGGGATAATGAAATTACATTAGAAGAATTACATAATGCAGTTGCTACATATAGAAGTGCTACTAATCAATTTCCATTAACATTAGCAGGAGTATCTACTGATGGATCTGCTAGTAATGGTAGAATGAATATGTATTATGGTTTAGTTAATGAAGAAAAACATGATGTATTTTCTTTATATGCTGTTAAAGAAGATGAAATTAATTGTGTTGGTGATGAAGAATGTAATGGTCATCATTATGTTGCATTTGATATATTCTTACTTGTAACGACTCCAGCTGATATTGGTATTACAGCTTCATCAGGTGTTAGAGTAAGAGATGGTGAAACTGATAAAGGTAGTCAAAATGCTGCTAGAGTAGGATTTGTTGTAGTTGGATCTACTTCTATGGATGCTAATGCTGCTACTGCTCAAGCATTAAGTGGTGGTACTCAAACTTATATTTGGGAACCAAATTACGATATGCATACAGATTATGGTGTTGCAGCTGCTAGAGCATTTTATGGTATAAATACTACTAATAGCGGAGCTCAAAGATTGCCATATAAAGGAATTAATAGAGCATTTGATGAACATGTATTATTAACTGAAACAAATAATAGTCCATATTTTACAACTGTTAATCCTGCTGTTGCAACAACTAAAGAATTTAGTTCACCTCAAAGTTTAATGCATATTCCTGCAGGTATAACTAAAGTAAGAGTTTACTTATGGTTAGAAGGTCAAGATGTTGACTTAGAAAATGCTGCTGCTAATAGTAAATTAAAATTTGATTTAGAATTATCAATGTTAAATTAGAAGATTTTTATAAATCTTCTTTTTTTATATTGACAAGTGTATAAAATACACATTATAATTATAATGTACTGAGGTGATAGTTCATGGATGTAAAAAATAAGTATTATAAAGGCCAAGGAATTCATGTTATAACTGCTTTATTTACAGTTGAACAAGGTGTTACTAAAGTTTTATTAATTAAAAGAAAGAATGAACCTTTCTTAGGTGATTGGGTTTTAACAGGTGGAGCTTTATATAATAATGAGGATTTAGAATCTGGTGCTTTTAGAGAATTAAAAGAAAAGACTGGTATTGAAAATATTGAAATTAAACAATTTAAAGCTTTTGGTAAAGTTAATAGATCACCAGTAATGAGAATGGTTGCTGTAGGATTTATTGGAATCATTGATAGTAAGAGAGTTAATATCTTAAGAGAAACTAAGAATACTTCTAATGCTGATTGGTTTCCAATTAATAAAATTCCTCCATTAGGTTATGATCATGAAGAAATCTTGCAAGATGCTTTAATTGAATTACAAAAACAAATTGTTAAAAGTAATATGTTAAAGAGTTTATTTCCTGATGGTGTAACAATGCCTGAGTTACAAAAAACTTATGAAGCTATTCTAGGTAAAAAATTTGATAGAAGAAACTTCAGAAAGAAAATATTAAGTTTAAATCTATTAGATGAAACTGATAGATATGATAGATTTGAAGGTAATAAACCTGCTAAAGTTTATATGTTTAAAAAGAAAATAGAGGATAAGGAAATATTTTAATTATCCTTTTAAAATTTTTTGTTAAGTGTAAAAAATACACATTGGAGGTAGTATGATTTATTTTATGCGACATGGCCAAGATGATGAAAATTATATTGGTGGTTGGAGTGATGTTGAATTAATACAATCAGGTATTAATGATGCAGAATTAGTTGGTGAATGGATTAATAATAATTTGAATATAAAAAAGATTATTTGTAGTGATGTTAGAAGAGCTGTTCATACTTCTTTGATTATCAACAAGTATTTAAATGTTCCATTAGAAGAATCAAGTTTATTTAGAGAACAAAGTAAAGGTGATTTAAATGGTATGTTAAAAGTTACTGCTAAGGAATTATATCCTGAATATTTTAAAGATGTTAAAGTTACAACAGTATATCCTAATGGAGAATGTTTAAAAGATTTATATAATAAAGTTAAACAATATATTAGTAAATTATCTAGTATAGAAGATGATACTTTAATTGTTACTCATAGAGGTTATATCAATATGATTTATTATATTTTGAATGATATTCCTTTGGATATGAAAAAAGAAAGATTTGATGTAGTCACGGCATCTGTTCATGAATATGATAAAGAAAAAAATACAATAAGAAGAATTAAATAATACAGGTAGAGGTAGAGTATGGAAAAAAGAATTGTTTTAACTGGTGGACCAGGTAGTGGTAAAACTACAGTTTTAAATAATATTGTTAATGTATTTAGTAATCAAGGAGTAAAAGTTATTGTTGTACCTGAGACTGCAACTGAAATAATTACTGCTGGTATAAAATGTTTTGGTGAGGATCCAATTGATTTAGTTGATTTTCAAGAATTGATATTAAGATTACAATTAGCTAAAGAAGAAGTTTATGATAGAGCTATTGAAATGTATAAAAGTACTTATCCAGATAAAGATATATTAGTTATATATGATAGAGGTGCTATTGATAATAAAGCTTATATGAATGATGAACAATTCATTGAAGTTTTAAATAGATTAAATAATGTTAAGAGTTATTCTGATTTATTAAATAAATATGATTTAGTTATTGATCTTGTTGGTGCTAAAGAATTTTATACTTTAGAGAATAATGCTGCAAGAAGTGAAAATGTTGATGATGCTTTAAATCTTGGTGTAACAACTTTAAAAAGTTGGATTGGTCATCCTAAAATAAAAATTGTTTTACCTAAAGAAGAAATGCAAGATAAGATTGATGAAACAGTTAATTATGTAAATGAAGTATTAAATAAAAGACCTGTTAAAAATCAAAAGAAGTATTTAGTTGATTTAGATAAAACTGATATTGGCACAGTAATGTTAAGTGGTAGAACTTCTTATATTGAACAAGCTTATTTGATGAGTAATCCTGATGAAGAAAAAAGAATTAGAAAAGTTGTTATTGATGATTCAATTTCATATGAATTTACTGTTTATAAAATTTTAGAAGATGGAAGAAAGATTCAAGTAAGTAGTAAGTCAATAAATCCTAAAATGTATAAAGAATTATTAGAATTTAAAAAGCCTGATACTGATGTGATTATTAAGAATAGAATGTATTTTGATTATAATGGTCAATATATGTATTTAGATGTATTTGATAATGAAAGTATAGGTTACTTAGAAATTAATATTACTGATGATGAAAATGTTTCATTACCTCCATTTGTTAGTGTTATTGATGATGTAACAAATAATGAGGAATATAGTAATATAAATAAATCAAAGAATAATGGATGGAAGAAGGTACTAAAAAATGATTAAAACTTTTACTGGTCCTATGCATAGTAAGAAGACTAAAAGCATGATGGATGTTTATTTTGGAATATATAATAAAGAACATATTTTATGTTTTAAACCTACTAAAGATAATAGAGATGTAGGTGAAATTAGAAGTAAAGATTATGAAGAAGGCATTCCTTGTATTTGTATTGATACTTTTGATGAAATTATGAATTACATGAGAGATGATGTTAGAACAATTTTTATTGATGAAGTACAAATGTTAGAAGGAAATGTTGGTGTTTTATCTTATTTATCAATTGTAGAAGAAGTTGATATTTATGTAGCTGGTTTAAATATGACATCTGAACAAGAACCATTCTTAGTAATGCCACAAATAATTGCTATTAGTGATAATGTAGAGTTTATTAAAGGTAGTTGTTATGATTGTGGAAGAGATGCTAGTTTTACTTATTTTGAAGGTACTAAAACTGAAAAAATTAAAGTTGGAGATGAAGGTTATTTTCCATTATGCGATAGATGTCTTAAAAAGAGACGTAGTAAATCTGATATGATGAGATTATTATTAAAAAAGAATACTGATTAACAGTATTCTTTTTATGTTATAATAAAATTCATTGAGGTGAATAATATGAAGAAGAAGGTATTTTATATATTATCTTTTGTATTACCAGTATTTATCTTTTTAGTTATTAGTAATTTAATGGGATTTAATATATCTGATGATTCATATTATAATGATTATCCTAAATTACTAATATTAACTATTAATAGTTTTAAAAAAATAAATTATTTTTTTACTTTTAAATATGGTTTGGGAGTAGATTTATATAATATAAAGACTTTATTTTCTAATAGTTTATTAAATATGTTATTTATGTTTTTTAGTAGTAAACATGTAATAGATTTTATTTATTTTATAACAGTATTTAGAATAGGTTTAATGGGGGTTACTATGAGTATTTATCTTAATAGTTTAAGTGATGATAAATATTCATATAAGACTATTATATTTAGTTTATTATATGCATTATCTGGATATGTTCTTACTTATTCTTTTAGTATGATGTGGATGGATAGTTTAGTTTTATTTCCTTTAATTATTTTAGGTATTGATAAAATGATATTTAGTAATAAAAGTTATTTATATATTATTTTTATGAGTTTATGTTTATATAGTAATTATTATTCTGGTATTACTATATTAATTGTTTGTTTATTTTATTTAATATACAAATGTAATATTTCATATTGTTTTAATATTAAGAAGTTAATTAGATTCATATTTAGTAGTTTATTATGTTTAGGTATAAGTTCAATTGTTTTATTACCTGCAATGTATTATTTAAATTTTATTAATAATATTGATTTTGTATTTAATTATGATTTTGTTAATAGTATGTTGATAAGTAATAAGTTATATTTAGGTATTATAGTTATTCTATTATTTTTTTTGTATATGTTTAATAATAGATATAATAAAACAGATAGATTATGGACTTTCCTTTATATGTTATTATTCTATTTATCTTTTAATTTTATTTT
>JAEDJT010000002.1 GCA_016296185.1 Bacilli bacterium | reverse complement strand
ACTCGAACCTACGACCGCCCGGTTATGAGCCGGATGCTCTAACCAACTGAGCTAGAGGTCCATCGACTTTTTAATAATACCACAAATATAACTTCGTTGCAATATTAAAAAGATATTATTTTGCAATAAATGCAAAAAATACAATCAATGCAACAAACACAACATCAATATAAACAATATAACCATTTTTATCTATATCTTTACCACATATTTTAGTAACAAATTTAAATATTCCATAAAATAAATTAAATATAACAAAACCTACAACTAAAGCAATAACACATAGATTAAATAAATTATTACTAGTTAAAGAACTAAATGCTTGTAAACTAAAACTAATACCACTAACCATACCAATAGATATAGCTATAAAAATACTAATGATAGTAACAATATTAACCATATATTGATCATATCTTCCTTTTAATTCTCTAACTTTAATATCTAAATTAGAATAATCATCAGAAGATTTATCAAAAGTATTTTTTAATAATCTAATTTTAAAACCATCAGAAACTAAATCTTTAGGACTCTTATTAGCTTTTTCAATTCTATCCATAGCATCATAATAGTTATACATAGAAACTAAATCTTCTCTAATAACATCCATCTCAATAGATTTAAGCATATTATCATAAATATCATCATGTAATAATATTGATTCACAATAGAATATAATCTTTTTAAAATTAGCAGTAAACATACCATTATCATTTTTATAATATTCATTTATAAAACGTTCTCTATTATCATTATCTTTTAAAAAGTACAATAAATCAAAAGCAATAATAAAACATACCATATTAGTTCCATTACCACCATTTTCAAGCCTTTTAATCTTTTCAATAATATCATCTAGTTGCATATCATACACCCTCTTACATCGAGTATAGCATAAAAAAGTACCTATTTCTAGGTACTATAACATTAAAGCTAAATCTTCTTTTAGATAAGTAATATAAATAAACATAAGATTATAATAATCTTCTTCAAATAGTTTATCTTTATTCTTTATATAATATTCACTGCTTAACTTCTCAATATCGATTTTTCTTTTCTTAGCAATCAATTCAATAGTATTTAATAAATCAACCATTTCATTAATTAAAACATCTCTTTTTAATGTTAATGACAATTTATTATAATTTTCAATCATATTATTCATATTAATCACCTATTTATTAATTCTATGTTTTCTTAAAAATTTATCCCATTTACTTACTGAATTAAATTCATCTTTGCTAGAAACAAAATCATTTAAAGACGTAATACCAAAATCTTTTTCAGCGTTATCATTCAAGAAAGTTGGTTGTTCGTTTAAATATGTAATACAAATATCTTTTAATGAGACTTTACCATTTAATTTATTATATAAATCTTTGCAAATAAATTTTTGAGCAAATGAAATTAATTCATCATCTGAATATACATCTACTTTAATCTTTTCATCAGAATTAATAATATTATATTTCATCATTTCATATAATTTAACCATATCTTGAATGTTAATATCTTCAGTTAATAAACTCAAATCATAATTTCTTGTATCATATTCATTCTTTTTATCGAAAGATACTAATTCATTTCTTACATTATCAAGAATAAACTTCTTTTTCTTTTCACAAACTCTAGTTTTAATAACTCTACTACTAGGAAGTGGGCCATGTAAATCAAGTTCTTGTTTTTTAGAAATAAATAAACTTGATACTTTATATTTAAAATCTGAATCTTTTTCTTCTAAGATTTTTTCAAATAAATCTTTAACTTTATTATATCTTTTTAATAAAGTATAAGGATCATATAAATCGTACATTTTATTAATTAAAGCACTATCTACATCATTGTTTCTTTTTAATGATTTAGCATGACCGGCATTATATAAATCTCTTTCAAACATTTCATTTTCTAAATCAAAAGATAACATATATAAATTAACTTCAAAAGTAGCAAAATCAATAGGTTTACTATTATTATTCAAATTTAAAACAAATCTTTCATCAAAGTAATTATTAACTAATAATTCTTTAAATTTACCTGTTTCAGAATTATCAAAAGATTTAATTGAAGAAAAAGTACCATTAGCAAATTGTCTTTCGAACTTTTCTTTTTCTTGAATCAACTCATTAACATAAGTTTGATAACTATCATAGCTAATAGTATTAACAAGATTTATAGTGGTAAGAACATCTGAATTATCTTTTAAAGTATTATATTGCTTATCTATATAATTTTTAACCATAGTATTTATTTCAGTAATCCAATCGCTAAAATCTTTTTTATATACAAGCATCATAATATTTCTAATTAATTCATAATCACCATTCTTTTTAGCTTTATTAACTAAAATAGAAGATAATCTTTCAACTGACTTAAAATGGCAATCTAAGCGTTTAAAATAATTAAAATTAGATTCGTCATAATTAGGTCTTTGAAATTTCAAATAATTAATTTTTCTTATAAATAATCTATATTGAGAAGAAAAATCACTTTCTTCTAATAATTTTAATAAGAAATCAATCTTCTCAGTTTGTTTAGCACGTTCTTTATATCTTCTCTTTTCAACAGAAGAAAATCTAGGAACCATAATCTTTTCATCTTCTAAATTATAGTTTTTATTATCATATCTATAATCTTCATAAAAAGAACAACTAAGAATAAAAGGAACTTCGTTCAAACTATCATTAGCTTCTTTCACTTTAGATTTATATAAACTTAAATAATATTCAAAAAAACTAGGTTCAGTAGTTAATATATAATTAAATAAATTTTTAAAACGTTTATTAATTCTATTTAATTTCAATTCATATAATTTTAAATCATTTTTAGAAAATCTTCTAATATATAAAGTATATTTTCTGATACTATCAATATATCTCTTAACTTTTAAATATGAAACATTTATATTTTCTTTATAAACAAATTCATCATAAAATAATTTAAAAGCAGAGAACTTATAACTTCTCTCTTCCATAATTATTCTCCTTTATATTGTTTACGTAATTCCATTAATTCTTCATATAACTTAGGAGTGTTTTCCAAATTATTAATAATTTCATCGCAAAGATCTAATTGTTTGTCAATTAATTCTTGTTCATTTTCTAATTTAATAGCTTCTTTATTATTACCTTTTTCATAAAAAGAAGTAATATGCTTTTCTAAAGCATCATATCTATTTTCTAAGCTAGTTCTCATACTATTAAGTTCTTTTAGATCCATATTAAACACATCCCTACTATTATTCAATAATATTATTATACTATATTTTAAATCAATAAAAAAGATAGAATTAACTATCTTTTTTAAAATTCTAATGAATTAACAAAGTTGTTATACATAGCTGAACAAGTATTATCATTATTAACATTTACAAACACTGTAGTATAGAATTTATTATTATAAACTATAGCAACATATCTATATTTAGTAAACTCAGTTAATCCCGATGTACTACCAGGATTTTCAACATATTCAACAACTTTCATGACTGACCAAGTATTATCATTAACAGAAATAGATTCATTAACTGTTTTATATTTATCATTACTTAAGAATGTTTTTTTCTGATTATCAAAGTAATTTGTAATATAGTTATCTGAATCAGTAGTATTACCATAAGTGATACGTAAATTGCAACTATCACCATAAGTATAATATCTAGAACCACTATCACTACTTGATAATGTAAATTCATCAGAAATAGTATATTTCAAACTCCCCAATTCTAACTTAGTATTAGGATCAGCTTTTAAAAATTTAAAATAAACAAATCCTAACATACCAATAAAAATAAATACACATAAAGTATTAAAGAAAAATGACTTATTAAAACTTAACGAACGATTATTATTAATTCTTCCATCATCTCTTAAATTATCTCCCCAATTTATAGCTGGTTTAATATTTTCTACAGGAACATTCTCTATAAATACCTGAGAATCATCATCTTTTTTAATACCAAATAAACCACCAGAAGATTGTAATATTTCAGCATCACGTTCTCTTTGAGCTTTTCTTTGTTCTGCTTTTTCTTCTCTAAGACGTTGACGCTCAGCGGCTTCTTCTAACTTACGTTTTTCAGTTTCTTCTTTTTCTTTTTGTTTTTGTAATTCCAATTCAGCTCTTTTAGCCTCTTCTTCATGAAGTCTAGCCTCTTCAGCTTTTTTATTTTCCATCATTAATATTTCTTCAGGATCAGAAGGTTTAATATTATTTAAGGAATCCATACTTTCACCAAATACAGCAAATGCATCATTATTTTTTCCAAAAAAAGCATCATTTGCATTAGGATCAACAACATCAGTTGATTTAACAGTTATATCTTCGCCATTATTAAATACATTATCAACTTCAGAAGTAACAGTTGAACCAACAGCTGCATCAATAGCAGCACCAAAATCCAACTTACTAGAAGAATCTAAAGAAGTACCACACATATAGCAACTTTTTTTAGAATCATCTAGTATAGTACCACACTTAGGACACTTCTTCATAACACACCTTCTATTCTTTTATAAATTGTAAAGAATTAATAAAATTATTAATTGAAGACTTACAAGTACTATCATCATTATTATTTAAAACTAATTCAATATCATAATAATAACCTTTATACATTGAAGTAAAATATCTATATTTTAAAATATCAAAATCGTTTGGTTTATCTAAATTACTTCTATAATACACATTCATATAATACCAAACAGTATTATCAATACTTAATTCGTTATCAGTAGTATTAAATACTTGATTATGATTTAAAATATTACCCTCTTTATCAGTTTCTGGAGCTAGTTTAGTTTTAACACCTTCATAATATTCAGCAACATGATCACCAGTTGTATTAGTACCAACTTTAATTGAAATAGAACAATTAGTACCTTTAGAACCAGATTTAGTATATACTCTTTCATCATTACCTGAACTAGTATTAGTAAACGACTCATCAACTTCATAATATAAATCACCAATAAGAGGCTTTATAGCTTCTGGAGTAGTTTTTAAAACATAAAAATATCTAATAATTAGAACTAAAATAGTAATACCAATAGCACTAAATAAAACTCTAAACAATCTTTTATGAGCAGTATATATATCAATAAAATCTCTTTTATCACCTTTTTTAGCAGAATAATCAACATCTCTATAATTTTTCATTCTATTAACATAAGCTTCTTTTCTTGATAAATAATCACTATTCATATTAGTATTTGCTCCAGTATTATTCATTCCAGTAGAAAAACCAGAACCAGAACCAAATCCACTATTATTACTAAATCCTTCAGATTGAATGGCGCCAGTTGCACCATTAGCATCAAAACCACATAAGAAACATTTTGATTTACCATCTTCAAGGAAAGATCCGCATTTAGGACATCTCATATAAAACACCTCTACATATCTATTTTGTTACTTAAACTCTTTTTATATTCTAAAATATCATCAACCATTTTAAGTTTAACAATATCTTTACTACTTTCAACTACACTTTTAATATAAGGAACACTTTCAGGTAATCTTTCTTCAAATTCCTCAGTATAACTATAATCTTTTAGTAAACTTAAATAAGCAACATTTAAATCATCATTAAAGTTTTTATTTTCAACAAAATCAACCAATTTTACCAATCCTTTCAATTTCAAATTCATCAAGTATTAAATTAACTAATACCAACAATAAATCACAACAAATATTAGAATTCGAAACTTTAATTTCTTGTTGATTAACAACAGAATAAATTAACTTCCCCAAAAATATATAAGGATCATCTTCTACTAATACAGATAAATGATATTCAATAGGTTCTACATTATATAATTTAGTTTTAACTAAATCAAAACCAGATAAATTAAAACTAGATTCAATACAATCAATATTTTCTTTTAATCTCTTAACTAATTCTTTAAGAAATTCTTCTTTAAACCTCATAATACCCTCCATCCTACAATCCTACTATAAAATTATATCACATATATAAGTTATTTTTCATCATAATTATCAATATAATTAACAATTAAATATAAAATTAAACTTATAATAAATATTTCTCCAAAAATTTCATTTTCAAAAAAACTACTCATAAAAATTCCTAATGAACAAATAGTCATACTAAGAATAACTTTATTTACATAAGCTATAGCGACACCTAAACTACCTTTTTTATCATTAACCAACCTAACATGATTATCGAAATCAGTATTAATTTTAACTCTATTCATAAGATATTTAATAAAACAAATAACAGGAATAAAAGTAATACATAATCCTACAATAACAATTAAACCTTCAAATACATTATCCATTAAATATCACCTGCTAACTTCATAAAATCTGAACAGCCATCTTTTTTCAAATAGGTAGCTTGATATATAGGTTTTGACAAAGATAAATTTTTAGAATCATATTCAATTTTAAACAAATAATAAGCAACAGAACTACTATCACTATCATCAGTACAAAATTTATTATCATATCCAATAAATAAATAATAACTTCTAGTAAGTTTATTATAATTTATATAAACTGAATTATTATCATAGTCTAATTTTTGATCATTTATATAAATAGGAAATAATTGTCTAAAATCATAAACAATACCATCTGTTTTATCAAATAAAGTTAAATCAAAATTATATAAACCTTCATTACTACGATTTCTAACAACAGAAGCGATTCTACCATAAATTAAATTCAAATCAGGTAAATCATCAGCAGAATCAGCATGAACATTATATTCAGCAATAACTTCATTATCTTTTCCAATCCCTTGAACAGTCAAATTAAAGCTACCATCACTACCTGGAATAATATTCATTTTATAGTTATAAGTCCCTGAAATCTTTTTATTAGTCAAATTATAATAATTTCCTTCAAATTGCGTATGTTTTAAAACAAACTTATAGGTACTAAAATTAATAGTTTCAATTTTGCCTTCGACAATATTACCAGGAACTACTTCAGAAACATTTAAATCTTTTTTAAACTCTTTATCATTATAATTAACTTTATATAATTTTGAATCATTATCAAATTCAAAATTAAGTTCAGAAGTTCTTCCAGAGCCTTTTTCATAAGTTCCCATACAAGTATGATCATAATAATAGTATTCATCTTCAACAACAACTATATATTGATCTAAAGACTTAACAACACAACCGCCATATATTTGATAAGATGACGATAAATTATCAGAATAAACATAAACACCATTATAATTATCAGTATTACTACTAGAAGAACTATTATCATTAATAATATTCATAAAGACATTTTCTTTTCCAGTAAAAAAAGTATACGCAAAATAAGAACCTACGCAAATGATAGCTACTATAAAAATAAATAATAAATTATTTAACACCTTTTTACCTTTATTCATATTATCACCTATACTATATGAATTATATCATAAAGACAACATTTTTTAAATTAAAAAAAGTATCATTCAGATACTTTTTCTTCTTCATTTACAATTTCAGGTTCAGGATTATTTTCTTCTAACTTTTCAGATACTACAGGATCATTTTTTTCTTCAGTAATAGCAGTATAAAATTCACTTAAATCATTAACATAATATACTTCATTATTATATTTAATACGAGTAAAACTACTATTTTTACCTGTAATTTCAATATCAATATCTTTATCAATACTTAATCTAACATTTTTACCTGAATCGTAAGGAATAGAATATAAATCAATTCCTTTATTAGTTTTAGATTTTATAGATAATTCACTAAAAGAATTATCGAAATTATTATAGAAATTAGTTTCATTAACATAGAAAGTATCTTCATTATAATCAAATCTAATCCAATCTTTATTAATACCAGTAACAGTAATATTAGATCCACTATTTAATGTACCAGCTTTATTAGGTAAATTATTATATGGAGTAGATCTTAAAGCTACAGTCTTAGTAACTTTAGTAGGAAAATAACAATCAATAAAATCTACTTTTTCTAAATTATTATTATTTAATACACCAGTAACACTGCTTTGTTTACTAGCATCAGTAGTAACACTAAAATATGAAACATTCATATCTACTCTTCCACTAATTCCCGGAACAGAACCATCACTAGTATATTGCCACATATAGTATTTACCTTGATATGTAACATAATCATAATACTGAGCCAACCAAATTCTAATATCCCCAAATTTTGCAGTATCAAATCTATCAGTTAAAGCTTTTTTACTACTATATATCATTGGAGTATACCCAGAACTTTTAATAGCATTACTAAAAGCAATAGCATTTAATGTTAATTGAGCATCACTAGTATTTTTAAGCCTATAACCAGCATAGTTTTCAGTAGTATTAAACATTTCAGTATCATAAACAACAGGATAAGAAATATCATAATCTTTAATTAAATTCAAAACAAAGCGAGCTTCTTCTTGAGCTTCAGCTTCATTAATAGCAGCTGTAAAGAAATAAACTCCTACTTGAATATCGTTAGCAATAGCACCCTTCATATTATCATAAAATCTAGCATCAACATTTAATGAGCCAGTACCATGTCCTCTAAATCCACATCTAATAATTGCAAATTTAATACCAGAAGCTTTTACCTTAGCCCAATCAATTTTACCATTAGCATAACTAACATCAATACCTAAACTAGTTTCATTAGTTTCATATTTTTTAACAGATTGAGCAGCAGTAGTAGCTTTAGCATTACCTTTTTCAGCATCTAATTTTTTCTTAATTATATTAGGATCTTCTTTTGAAGCAGTTTTAACCTCTTCTTTCTTTTCTTCAACTTTTTTAGTAACAAAAGAATTTAAATATTCTTCATCATATATATAATCATTAACATCTTCTTCAATTAATTCAGGAGTTTCATAAACAATTTCTTCAACAACATTTGTTTCTTCTTGAGAAACAGCAAAAGAAAGACCACCACAAAAAGATGCAACAGCCATTATTGCAATTATAAGAGAATAAATTATTTTTTTAGATAATAACTTCTTCATACAACACTCCTATTATTAATAATAACAAAATTAATACATTATCGCAAATAAAAAAATCTTTACTCTCGTAAAGATTTAATTTTATCTCCTTCCTCTAACATAGTTATAATACTTATACCATAACCTTTACTAACATCATTAACAATAACTCTTGTAACACAACCAATAATTTTATTGTCTTGAATAATTGGAGAACCGCTCATTCCTTGAACTATACCTCCGCTCATATCTAATAATTTATCATCTACAACATCAAAATATAAACTTTTATCTTTATTATCAAAATCTATTTTTAAAATATTAATTTTATAATATTCATTAACATTATTTAAATTAGAAGTAAGAATATAAGCATCTCCTTTTTTTACTTCATTTAAAGATGCTATATCCATACTATCTTTATCAATTCCATTAATAACAAAACCATATATACCATAATCGCTATTAGATAATATACTACCAAATATATTACTTTTATCAATATCAGCATTCTTACTACCAGGATTACCATCTCTTGATTTAGAAAAACTAGTAATATTAGCATCATAACTAAAACCACTTTTAACATCTATAGAAACTCCACTACGACTTTCATTTATAACATGGCCTAAAGCTCCATAAATATTAGATTCAGTATCAATATAAGTTAAAGTACCAATACCTAATGTATTATTTTTAATATATAAACCAGTTTTATAAACATCATTAACTTTAACTAATTCTAACTTATCAATATATTCTTTATTATTACGTTCATATAAAACTTCAACATTATCCACATCATCACCAATATTACTAATTAAATCATCAACAGAATATACATCTTCCCCATTAATCTTTTTTATTTTATCTCCTATTTTAAAATAATTATTTATATACTTATCATTAATCTTATACAAACCAATAACAATTAAACCATCATTATTAATTTCAATACCAATCGTTTCACCACCCGGAATAATCTTATTACTATAAGCAAAAACAATAATTGGCATAAATAATAATAGAATTAATATTTTTTTCATATTATCACCTAATAATATTATTAATAAATATAATAATTTTATTAAACCAATAAATACCATTAAAAAAAGAGATTAACTCTCTTTAATTAAATAAATTTCATTATCAATAATTAATTCATCACCATTAACAATAACATTATCACATTTCTTACTACTAATAACATTATCATTTTTATCAGTAACAGTTATTTCATCATTATTTAAATAAACATAATAATCAGAAGAAGAAAAAACTAAATCACCATATTTAAAACTAATAACATCATATTTAGAATTATAATAAATCTTTTTAGTAACACCATTTAACGATACACAATCAACAACAATATCTTTATCATTAATATATTTAATACTATTAATTTTACTTACATCATCTATTTTAAAATTACCAATAGGAATCATATAATCATTATAAATAACAACATTATATTCTTTATCATAACTATATATTAAATTAGTTATACCAAAACCAATTTGATTAATAGTATTAATAACTTTCCCATCACTAATTACATATAAATTATGTTTATCATATTCCGTTTTATAAAAATCTTCTCCATAATTATTAAGTAATACAATAGAATTATCTAAAACATACATTTTAAAGCTATTATTAGCTTCTTTAAGATTAAATTCCAATAAAGAATTATAATCCATAGTAAAACCAGTAATATTCTTATATTCACCATCAAATAAAGCCATTTTATTCTTATTATTTACTACAACATAATAATTATCAAAATAATTAATAGCATTATATTTAAAATCAATTAATACATTATTATCTATATCAATTACACCATATAATTTCTTATTATTAACACCTATAAAAGAATCATTATCAGTACTTAACAAATTATCATATTGATAATCAATAATGGTATTACCATTAAAATCAATACAACCTACTTTATTATCTTTCATAGTAACCAAATAATCATCATTATTAGTATAATAAACATTATCCTTAATATAATCAGTTAATAACAAAGTATCTTCTAATATAATAGAATTATTATCATATAAATCATAAAGAACTAAATTATTATCATAACTACTAACTAAAGAAACAATATATTTATCTTCATTATTAACATATAAAACAGGTTTAACAGAATCTTCAGTATCATAACTATTAATTAAATTAAACTCAATTCCATCAAATAAATATATTTTTAACTTATCATTATTATTAGTATAAATGATATAATTATCATCTTTATTCTTAAACCATTTAGCGTCACTAATACCTTCATCAGTTTTATAAACTTCTTTACCATCACTATTAATAATTGCATGAATTTTATCATCAAATAAACCTAAATAATATTGATCACCTAAAACAACAATATCATATTCAGAACTATATATTTGATTAATTTTAACTTTAACATCAGATTCATCTTTAGTATTTTTCAAAGATAAATAAATCCCATTAGCTAAAACAATAAATAACATAACAATTACAGTAATAATTAATATATATCTATTTCTTTTTTCTAAATCCATAATAATCACAAGAATATTATACTATAAAACAAAAAAATTGAGAAGGTATTAAGAAATCTTCTCAATTGAAATATAATCATTTTCTAATATTATATAGAATGTATTATCTTCTCTAACAACATAATTATCTTTTGAATTACATTTATATGTAGAAGTAATAACATCACCTGTATAAATTAAACCTTTAGCATTTTCATAGTCTAAAGAAACTTTATAAGTATCAAAAGAATAATCTTTAGTATAAGTTAAACCTTCAACTTCTTCATTAGTTTTAAAATTAATATATATATCATTATTAATTCTTACAATTTCATCATTATATTTAGAAATAGTAACATTATTTAAAATATAACCATTTAAACTAATTTCATAAGAATTCAATATATTTTCATTATCAATTTCATAAATAGTATAAACATCAGTATTATCATCATAAGAATATAAGAAATTACTATCTTTATCATATTCAATATATGTTTCAACTATTTCAGTATAAGCACCACTATTCTTAATTAAATAAGCTGTATGTTTATTATAACTTCCACTCTTCTCATTATTATTAGTAACCAACAAATACATATCATTTATTTTATAAGAAACAAATGAATTAGCTTTAGTATAACTATAAGCTTTATAATAATTATTTGTTTGATAATCAAAATCAAAACCTGTTAATAATTTAAAATCAGAATCCATAATAGCTAACTTATTATCTTTAGATACAACATAATAACCTTTTTGAATATCAATAAAATCATATTGGAAATCTACAACTTTTTTAGATTTAATATTTAAAATACCAGTATAATTATCTTTTTTAGCAACAAAATTATCATCAAAAGTACAATGTAATTCATCATATAAAGCTTCAAAAGTTAATTGATTATCATTTAAATTATATAAACCATATCTTTTACTAGAAAGACTTTTAGCAACAATATAATTTTTATTTCTAGTTCTAATTTCAGCATCTGAACTACTTCTATTATAATCACCAACTAAAGAGTAACCATGTAATTCACTCTTATCACCATTTAAATTATAAATAACAGAATCAGTTGCATCACTATTTTCTTCACCATAGAAGCCTAATAAATAAGAATTATTTCCATTAGTAGTATAAACAATCGGACTAAAATAATAACCTAGAGTACCAATTTCTTTAATTTTCTCAAATTCCCCATCAACTAATTTATAAAGAGTAACTAAATTTTCAGATTCTGCATCTTCATCTAAATAAGCATAAATAGTGCCATCAGTAGAAGGAATTACTTTTGTAACTTCAAGTTCACCTTCAAATAGAGTATTTAATTCTCTATCAAGGATTTTAGTAACTTTACTATTATCTTTATTATAATCAATTACATAATTATCATTAAGAACACTAATATTACCTGTTGGAGATGAATAAGAAACAATTCTATATTCAGAATTTAATTTTTCTTGTTCTTGTGCTTCAACTTGATCTTCTCTTTCAACATAATAATTTTTATACCAATATCCTACACCAAAAATAACTAAACAAATAATAATAACTAAGAATAAAAATGCAATTAATTCTTCAACTACTTTACTCAAAAATTCTTGTCTAGCTTGTTTTTTAGCAGCTTTATTAACTTGCTTTAAAGCATCTTTAACAACAGAATCAGGTACTTGTAATAATTCAGTCTTTTCACTAACTTCAGGTTTAGTTTCAATAACTTCTTCTTTTACTTCACTAACAATATCTGCTTCTTTTTTTACTGTATTTTTCTTAGTACTAGCTGAAACCTTCTTTGAAGAAGTTTTCTTAGCAGTTTCCTTTTTTTCAGCAGTTTTTTTAGTCTTACTTACTTTTTCTTTTGTTTCAGTATCATTTTTCTTACTTGCCATATCAACACCTCATATTATATTAACTATTATAACATTAAAAACATAAAAAAAGAAGATTTATTCTCCAATTTCAAAATCTTCTAATTCACCATTTTCTTTTAATATTTTATTAACTGCTTCTGTAGCATTATTTAACTTATCACTACAAGTTTTAGCAAGTTTCATAGCTTCACTATATTTTTCAATAGCCTTATCTAAATCAACATTTCCTGCTTCTAATTCTTTTACAATATTTTCTAATTCAACTAATGATTCTTCAAAAGTCATTTCTTTTTTTTCTGCCATATTACTTAATCTCCTTTACTATAGCTTCTACATTACCTTCATGTAATCTAATGTTAATACTATCATTAACTTTTAAATCTTTAGCACTCTTAACAACATTATCATTAACAGTAACTAAACTATACCCCTTATTTAAAATATTTAAAGGATTTAATAATTCTAATTTATTAATCATCATAGAATATTTATAATTATAATTATCTAAATTACCTTTAATAATCTTATTTAATATTTCAACATAGCTATTAACTTTTTCTCTTTTAACTTCATAAGTAGCTAAAGGATTTTTTAAAACATAACTAGATTTAATATTATTCAATCTAACTGTATAATCATTTAACATACTAGTAATAATAGAATTACTTCTATCAATTAAAGTATCTAATTTTTGTTCTTTAACTTCGTATAAAGCTAAAGGATTTCTTAACACATAAGTATTTTTTAAAATATCTAATTTCTTTTGATAGAAATTAATAATACCCTTAATATTTTCATTTGTTCTAATTGTATACTGATCAATTAAATGTAATAAATCAGGTAAATTAGGAACACACATTTCTGCAGCTCCAGTTGGAGTTGGCGCTCTTAAATCTGCAACATAATCTGCAATAGTTCTATCAGGTTCATGACCTACACCACTAATAATAGGAATATTACTATTATAAATAGCTCTAGCAACAATTTCTTCATTGAATGCCCACAAATCTTCTATAGAACCTCCACCACGTCCACAAATAATTACATCTAAATCATAATCTTGAGCTCTTTCGATATTTCTAACAATATCAAATTTAGCTTCATCACCTTGAACTAATGATGGAAATAAAATTGTTTCACATAATGGATATCTTCTCTTAATAGTAGATAAAATATCTCTAATAGCAGCTCCAGTTGGTGCTGTAATAATACCAATTTTCTTAGGAAATCTTGGAATAGGTTTCTTATGACTTTCATCAAATAAACCTTCATCTTCTAATTTTTTCTTTAATTCTTCAAATTTTCTTAATAAATCACCATTACCAGCAAGTTTCATTTTTTCAATATAAACTTGATAACCACCATTAGGAACATAAACACTAATACGTCCATCTACTTGAACTTCATCGCCATCTTTAGGTTCAAAATCTAATTTTTGTGCAGCAGTTTGAAACATAACAGCATTCATTCTAGATTCTTCATCTTTTAAAGTAAAATATAAATGACCACGAGAATGACCTTTAAAGTTAGATATTTCACCTTGAATATGAACATATTGACATTCAACTTTAGAATCTAAAAAGTTCTTAATAGCTTGATTATATTGAGTAACAGTATAATAACGTTGTTCTTCATTATTCATAAAACTATCACCATTTTCAACAAATAAATTATATCAAACATTTGTTTTTAAATCAATCTATTTAATACTAAAACGTTTATTAATTTTAGCTAAAGCATATGGAACACTTTTAACAACACCATTAGTCTTAAGACCATCTAAAATTTGATGAAAACTCTCTTCTCTATTTTTAATTCTAAAATACTTATATATATTATTTCTAACTTCTTCTAGATTAGATAAATCAGTTTTAACATCCATTAAATAAGATAATAAATCCAATGGTAATAAATCTATATGTTCTAAAATATATTTATGGTTAATAATTACACTACAATTAGTATTAAATTTTATAAAAGGTAAATCAATTAAATACATTCTTACAAAATTACTAATACTACCTTTAACAATATTTTGTACTTTATTTGGATTTTCAGCAAATGACATTCTAATATCTCCCAAATAAGACAAACCACATATCAATTCATATAATCTAATAAAATCAGTTTCAGCATCACATAATAAACAACCAACTAATAATGCACTTTCAATATTAGAATTCAAAGCATTATCTATTAAATAATTTCCTTTTATTTTCATAGTAGGTTTTTGAAATCTACCAGCAATAAAAAAATTATTCCATGTTTTTAAACTTTTAATAAAATCAGATAATTCAACGACACCATATTTAAATTTATAGTCTTTAAATTTAACATTACTAACATAAGTAATTTTATTAAAACCTTTAATTTTCTTTAAACTATTCAAATTAAAATGTATTTTACCAATAATAGAATAATCTCCATTATTTAATTTAATATTTTCTACATGCCATTTTCGTAAATCATCTACAATAAAAATAAGATCAATTTGGGGTTTATCTAAATCAGAATAAGATTCTTGTTTAAATACACCTGAACCATAGCCATAAACACCAACAGCATCAGGTCTTGATAACACAAATTGGTCAACAATATCTTTCTTTTCCATCTAACCCCTCCAATTAGTCAAGAAATTATTATAGCATAAAAAAAGAGATATCAATCATTTTATTGACTTTTACCTCTTATTAATTTATGAATATATTCATTAACACTAGTCATTTCACCATCAATGTTTTTTCTTTCGTTAACTAATTGACTCATCATGTCTAAATCCATATCAAATAATAAATCACTACGTTGTTTTAAACTATCATGTAATTCTTGATCAACAATATCTTTTTTATAACATTTATCATGTTCGAAATTACTCCAAGCATGCATTAATAATGTTCTAATTTGTATCTCAACTCTAATTACTTTTAAACCATCAACTAAATCAACAGGAACTTCAACAATTAAATGGTAAGATCTATATCCGCTATCTTTTGGATGAGAAATATAATCTTTTTCATTAATAATTTTAAATGTTGTACTTTTCTTTAATAATTCAATAATTATTTGAACATATAATAAGTTTGGACATACAATACGTAAACCAACAATATCATTTAAATTCTTCATAGCCGCTTCTTCAGTAATTGGTAAATTATCTTTTTGTAATTTATTAATTAAACTTTCGTTATCTTTAATTCTATATTGAAAGAAAGAAACAATATCATTATCATATTTAGCTTTAAAATCACTTTTAAGCATTTCTAAATACGATAAAACTTTATTTTGTGCAGCGATATAGTTAGTAATTGAATAATCACTTAATACAGGCGCATTTACTTTGTTAACTTTATTAGTAGCCATAATAACCCCCCTTAAAATTTTATACCTACCATGATAGAAAAAAGTCAAATAAAATAGAACTTTTTTCTGAACTTTTTAATGCTAATAAAATATACCACAAACGGGATATTTTGTCCAATTTTACTCAACTTTTTATATAAATTATTTACTTAATTCTTCTAATCTAGCAATAACTACTTTTAATTTTTCTTCTTCAATTGCTAAATTTTCTTTTTCTTGATTAACAATCTTTTCTGGTGCTTTTGCAACATAATTTTCATTACTTAGTAATTTACTTCTTCTAGCAATAGAACCTTCTAATTGTTCTTTTTCTTTAGTTAAATTCTCTAATTCTTCACCTTTTTGCTTAGAATTATCATAATAAATAGTTAATTCATAATTACCTAAACTTACTAATAATGAACCAGTTAATTCACTAGAATTTACAATTTTATCTTCTAATTTTAACATTTTAATTATTAATTCATTAGTAATATTAGTAACTACTTCAAATTCACTACTTATATTATTTTCAGCTTTCTTATTTCTAAAATATGAAATATATTCAATAACTTTATCCATTTCTTCTTTTTCTTTATCAAATACATACTCTTCATTATATGAAGGATAATCACTAATCATGATAGATTCTTCATCTTTTATTGGTAACATTTGATAGATTTCTTCAGTAACAAAAGGCATAAATGGATGTAACATTTTTAAAATACCAGTCAATATATAACATAATACTGACTTAGTTGTATTTGATTCACTATTAAATTTAGCAAATTCAATATAACTACTACAAAAATCATCATAAATAAAACTATATGTTTCAGAACCAAATAAATTAAATTCATAATTATCCATGTGTTTAATACTTGATTTTACTATATTTTCATATTTAGTTAAAATCCATTTATCTTGTGTAGTTAAATTATCAAAAGTTAATTCTTTTAGATCTTCAATATTTAATAATACGAATCTAGAAGCATTCCAAATTTTATTAATATAATTCCATGTAGATGTCATTTTAACTTCGTCAAATCTTAAATCAGTACCAAATCCACAATCAGTATTTAAATAATATCTTAATGCATCGGTACCATACTTTTCTATCATATCGAATGGATCAACACCATTACCTAATGATTTAGACATCTTACGACCTTCTTTATCACGAACTAAACCATGAATGACAACATCTTTAAATGGTCTAACATTATTTAATTCTAATGATTGGAAAGTCATTCTATTAACCCAGAAAGGAATAATATCATAACCAGTAACTAAACAATCTGTAGGGAAATATCTCTTCATATCTTCAGTTTCTTCTGGCCAACCTAAAGTTGAGAAAGGCCATAAAGCACTTGAGAACCATGTATCAAGAACATCTTCATCTTGAACCCAACCTTCACCTTTAGGAGGTTCCATACCAACATATATTTCTTCACCTTTATACCAAGCAGGAATTCTATGTCCCCACCATAATTGACGAGAAATACACCAGTCATAAGTAATTTCCATCCAGTGATTCATAGTTTTTTCATAATATTCAGGTACAAAATTAACTTTTGTATCTTTATTAGATTGATTTTCTAATACTCTATCAGCTAAACCTCTCATTTTAACAAACCATTGTTTTTTAACCATAGGTTCAACCATAACACCTGTACGTTCAGAATGTCCAACTTCATGAACTAAAGGCTCAATTTCTAATAATAAATCAGCAGCTTTTAAATCTTCTAAAACAGCTTCACGAGCATCTTCTCTACTCATACCTTGATATTTTTTAGGAACATTTTCATTTAAAGTAGCATCGTCATTCATAATGACGATTCTTTCTAGATTATGTCTATTACCAACTTCAAAGTCGTTAGGATCATGAGCTGGAGTTATTTTAACAACACCTGTTCCTTTTTCCATATCAGCATGTTCATCAGCAATAATAGGAATATTTTTATCCATAAATGGTAATTCAACTTCCATACCAATATATTTTTTATAACGTTCATCATTTTCATTAACTGCAACTGCTGTATCACCAAATAAAGTTTCAGGTCTAGTAGTAGCAACATCTAAATATTCATCAGTACCAACAATTTTATATTTTAAATGATAGAAAGCACTTTTTTCTTCAGAGAAAACAACTTCTTCATTAGATAAAGCTGTTTGAGCAGCTGGATCCCAGTTAATAATTTTTTCACCACGATAAATTAAGCCTTTATTATAATAATCAACAAATACTTGAGTAACTGCTTTATTTAATCCTTCATCTAAAGTAAATCTTTCTTTATTGTAATCAACAGAAATACCCATAGCAGCCCATTGATCTCTAATATTTCCACCATACTCTTTAGTCCAATCCCAACAAGCATCTAAGAATTTTTCTCTACCATATTCATATTTATCAATACCTTGATCTTTTAACTTCTTAACAACTTTAGCTTCTGTTGCAATTGCAGCATGATCCATACCTGGTAACCATAAAGTATCAAATCCTTGCATTCTTTTATATCTAATAATTGCATCTTGAATAGCAACATTATAAGCATGACCAATATGTAATTTACCTGTAACATTTGGAGGTGGAATAACTATAGTATAAGCATCTTTACTTTTATCTCCACTATTAAAATATCCTTTATTTTTCCAATTTTCATATTTATTTTCTTCTACAATCTTATGATCATATTTTGTATTCATTTCCATATTAACACAACCTTTCATCTATATAATTTAATATAATTTCCATAACTTCTTCAAATTGCTCTCCACCATTCATTCTTTTATGAAACTTGGTAATATACTTTTTATAATCTTCTAAACATATATCATTATAGACATTAAAAACAAATGCATATTGAACAAGAATTTTATCATTTTTATTAATACATTTATCTCTAGGAACTAATTGTCTTTTTCTAAATACTTCCATTAATTCAGGAGTTAATTTATCATCGGTACAACATTGATTTAACTCACCTAAAGTACCAAGTAAATAAATAATATCAACTTTATCACTATCTTTAATTAACTTTGTATGCTTAAGAATTCTTTCATTATCACATTGTGAAATAACAAATTTATTATGATTCTGAATAGCAAATTTTATAATCGGATACCATTCTTCTTTATTACAAAATTCTTTAATCAAACCTTTATCAAATAATTGTTCAACACTATAATCAGCATGATCAACACTTTTAAAATCATCATATGTATGATAAACCTTTAGTTGTTCAAATCTACCAATATCATGCAATAAACCAATAATACTAGCTAACTCTATATCTTCCTTATTCCAACCTAACAAAGTAGCATACTTTTTATTTAACTCCATGACTCGATACGAGTGATCATATTTAAGTTTAATATTGATATCATTCATATCATAATTACTTACATAACGTTCAAAAGCTTCTATCACATTAATTCCCCTTTCCAATAAAAAAAAGTTATAAACTTAAGGACGAAAATAATTCCGCGGTACCACCTTAATTTATAACTTATTGTTATACATCTCTAATATTTAACGCATATTAACGGATCATACTCCAAAGCAACCTTCATCTGTCTTCAACACTTATTTTCACCAAACATAAGCTCTCTACAATATCCAAACAGAATACTCCTCTTCTTCAACATATTTAAATATATTATACATAAAACTTTATACAAAATCAATATCTTAATTATAATCTAGAAAGAACAAAATTATATTGAGTAATAAAACAAAATAAGATATAATATATATTAGAATAAAAAGATAGGAGTTGGATAGTATGGCATTAAAAACATTCGATTATAACAAAGAAACAGCTGTAAATATTGTGAAAACAATTTTAACAGATGCCATAAAACATAAAGCAACAGATATTCACTTAGATCCAGTAAAAGATGGACTATTAATTAAAATGAGAATTGATGGAGAATTAACAGATTATACTAAAGCTCCAGATAGTATGAAAAAGAATATCATAACAAGAGTAAAAATAATAAGTGGAATGAACATAACTGATTCAGAACTTCCTCAAAAAGGAATAATAAATCATGAGCAAGATAATAATTCTTACAATATGAGAGTATCTTCCCTACCATTATTAAATGGAGAAAAAATTGTAATTCACTTATCTGACTATACAAAAAGTTTAGAAGGAATTGATAATTTAGGAATTAATGAAACAGATTTAACCAAAATCAAATCATTAATGAAAAACTCATCTGGTATTATTTTAATTACAGGACAAATATTATCAGGTAAAACTACTACTCTATACTCTATGTTAAAAGAATTAAAAGATGATACTAAAAATATAATGACTATTGAAAATCCAATAAAAATGAAAATAGATGGAATCAATCAAGCTCAAGTGAATATCGATAAAAATCTAACAATCCCAGTTTTATTAGAAAATACTTTACTACAAGATCCAAATATAATTGGATTAAGTGAAATATCTGATGATGAAACCGCAAGACTTGTTGTAAGATCAGCTTTAAATGGAAAATTATTAATTTCAACAATGCATACTAAAAATATATATACAACATTAGAAAATCTTGAAAACAGAGATATTGAAAATTATTTATTAGCAACTTCTCTATCAGGTATTATTTCACAAAGATTAGTTAAAAGATTATGTCCATACTGTAAAGCTGAAAGACCTGCTACAGATTATGAAAAAAATATATTTAAAAAAGCTTTAAATATAGATATTGAAAATATTATTGATGCTGTTGGATGTCGTGAATGCCAAGACGGATATACTGGACGTATTCCACTAACAGAAGTATTAGTAATAGATGATAAAATTAAAAACGCAATTAATAAAAAAATAACAAAAGAACCATTAAGAAATATGGTATATCAAAATATAACAAATATTATTGAAGATGGATTAAATAAAGTACTTCTAGAAGAAACATCATTAAATGAAGTAATAAAAGTTGCTGATATTAGCAATGACTTCGGATATTATAATGATGCTCTTAAAAAAGCAATATTAGGAGAAATTGAAGTACCTATAGATAATGTTCCATACGAAGAAGAAACTCCAGTTGAAGAAGTAAATGAAGTAACTGAAAACGAACCAACTGAAGAAATTATTGAAAATACAGAAATTCAAACTGAAGAAAGCGTTGAAGGACAACCAATTGAAGAAACTACTGTAGAAGAAAATACTGAAGTTACTGAAGAAAACACAGAAGAAGTTGTTGAAGAACAACCTACTGAAGAAATAGTAGCAGAAGAAACAGTTAACGAAGAAAATATCGTAAATACAAACGAAGAAACAAACACAAAAGAAACTATAAATGAAGAAACTACTACTCCAAATGAAGAAACTCAAGTAGAACAATCGACTGAAGAACAAGCTCCAACTGAAGAAATTGTTGAAGAACAACAAGTAGTTGAAGAAAATTCTCAAGTAGAAGATACTACTCCAGTTGAAGAAGTTCAGCAAGAGCAACCTGTAGTTGAAGAAATAGAAGAACAACCTACAGAAATAACTGAAGAAGATTATGACAACATGGATTATGGAGATTATCAAGCAATATAAAAAGAACTAATAAATAGTTCTTTTTTTTAGAATAAAATTTGTATAAAATTTCTAATTGGTTCCATAAAAGTAAAAGTTAACAATAAACCAGTAACTAAAAATGGTCCAAAAGGAACTTCATTCTCATCATGAGACATTGTAGAATATATTGCATAAGGAAAAGCTAAAAACGATCCAAGAATAAGAGCAACTATTCCTAGCCTAATTCCTAATACAAAACCAAAGAAAGATAAAAGTTTAACATCTCCTCCACCAAGTGATTCCGTTTTAAATATTTTATCTCCAATAAGTTTAATAACTAATAAAAATATAAATAATAATAAACCACTAATTAATGAAATAATAAATGTTTTAAACCCAAAAAAGATATATTTTAAAATCAATACTAAAATACTTGCAAGAACAACTGGACTATCCATAATAACAAAATATTTAAAATCACTAACAAAAACAATAATTAATAATGAACTAATGATCAAAAATATAAACATCTCATAGCTAATACCATATTTAATATAAGACATAGTAAATAAAAAACCAGTAAATACTTCAAGAATAGGAATTAATATAGACATTTTTGTTTTACAATGATTACACTTTCCTCTATTCAAAACATAAGAAAATAAAGGTATAAGTTCACTAACTTTATATTTATCATTACATGTATCACAAACATTTGTAAAACATCTTTCTTTTAAAGGTAATTTAATTCCTATTATCACAAATAACATTCCTAAAAATAATCCAGCAATGAATAATAATGTAATAATATATATATCCATAAGCATTTATATCACCTACTATCATTAAAATTATATCATAATAAATAATCAAAAAACATATAATATATTGGTGGTTAACATGAATAATAATCTATCATTATTAAAACTACTTGATGGATTAACAAAATCAATAAATATAGCAAAAAAAATAATACCTTTATATAGAGAATTACAACCAATCATAAATAAATCAAACGAATATTTTAATAAATTAAGTATAAATGAAAAACAAAATAAAATTAATAATAATATAAAAGAAGAAATAATAACTAGTAATAAACCTATTTTTTTTCAATAAAAAAACTATCTATTACGGATAGCTTTTTTTAATTTATATAATTCAAAACACTTTTTAAATCTACTAGAACTAAATAAAGGAATCTTTTTAATAATTCTTTTTAATTCATCAATTTGATGCATATTATACATATCATCAGATAAATAACCATATTCAATTTGATTCTTAGTATTTACTTTATCTGATTTAATAAATAAACAAGTTAAATACCATTTACCTTTATCATATACAGCTTTTTCATCTGATAAATAATAACAAATATCATTCATAAAAGATCTTAAAATCATATGGTCATTATTTGATTGAATTATTAACTTATTAATATGTTTTAATTTAGATTGATCATCTAATATATGTTTTATAGTTGATGTCCCCATTCCAGAAATAACTAATGTATCTACACCTTTCATAGGTACATCTTTAATACCATCACTTAAATAAGTATCAATATCTAATTTACTATTTTTAATATTATTAATAGCACTACTTAAAGCATTTTTATTAACATCACTAGCAATAATATTCTTACATAATTTATTTTCTTTTAAATAAATACTTAAATAACCATGGTCACAACCAACATCAATAATAGAATCTTTAACATCAACATAAGACGCTAAAGATTCTAATCTTTTACTAATTTTATTCACTTAAGAAATCTTTCAATTTTTTAGCTCTAGAAGGATGTCTTAATTTTCTTAAAGCTTTTGCTTCAATTTGTCTAATACGTTCTCTTGTAACATTAAATTTCTTACCAACTTCTTCAAGAGTATGACTAGTGCCATCAACCAAACCAAATCTTAATTCAAGTACTTCTCTTTCTCTTTCTTGTAAAGTTAATAATACGTTACCAATTTCTTCTTTTAAGATTTCATTTGTAGCATATTCTTCTGGGCTCATGCTTCTTTCATCTTTAATAAAATCACCTAAATGTGAATCATCTTCTTCACCAATTGGAGTTTCTAAACTTACTGGATCTTGAGATATTTTCATAACTTCTCTTACTTTATCTACAGTAATTCCCATTTTTTCAGCTAATTCTTCTTCAGATGGTTCTCTATTTAATTCAAGAGTCATTTGACGTTGAATTCTAGCCATTTTATTAATTGTTTCAACCATATGAACTGGAACACGAATAGTTCTAGCTTGATCAGCTAGAGCTCTAGTAATAGCTTGTCTAATCCACCAAGTAGCATATGTACTAAACTTATAACCTTTACCATAGTCGAACTTTTCAACAGCTTTCATTAAACCAATATTACCTTCTTGAATTAAATCTAAGAATAATAAACCTCTACCAACATATCTTTTAGCAATAGAAACAACTAAACGTAAGTTAGATTCAGCTAAAATATTTTTTGCATCTTCATCACCATTAGCAATTCTAACTGATAATTCAGTTTCTTCATCTGGACTTAATAAGCTAATACGACCAATTTCTTTTAAATACATACGAACTGGATCATTAATATTAATATCTTTAGTAATTTCTTCATCACTTAAAACTAAATTTTCTTCGTCTTCAATAACCTTTTTACCATTACCATTATCAGAAGCAGCTTCTTCAGTAACAACTTGAATACCATTTTCCATTAAAGAATTATATAAGTTATCTAATGAATCATTATCAATATCTAATCCTTTTAATGCTTCTGCTAATTGTTCAAATGTTAAAATAAAACCATTTTTTTGACCTAATTCAATTAAATCTTTTTGTCTTTCTTCAAAACTCTTAATTTCTTTCATCTAAAACACATCCTTTTTTAATTCAGCAATTTTCATCGCAATTTTTAACTTC
The DNA here is from genome assembly GCA_016296185.1 of Bacilli bacterium. Lineage (GTDB taxonomy): Bacteria > Bacillota_I > Bacilli_A > RF39 > UBA660 > Coprovivens. Next base: position 52,915 of record JAEDJT010000002.1, on the reverse strand, counting down.
TTATCTTGATCAAGTTCTTTTTTCATTTGCTGTTTTAATCTTTCAATCTCATTCTGTGTTGAAACTTTAAAAAACTTTGTCACATACTCATCCATAGCTTCCATTGTAACTTCATCATCAAATGCTTCATTTACAATTTCCATAACTTTACCTTTAATTTCATCTTTATCATGAACATACGTAATAAAATCAGCTACACTAATAGTTCCACTGGACTCATAATAATATACTATTTCATTAGCAATTTGTCTATATAAAGCATCATTAAAGATACCTATTTTCTTTTTATAATTATCTATATATAACCCATCATTCATCATAAAAAATAATATTTTTTCACAACAAACAGTAAAATTATCTTTTTTAACTTTTACAATTACTTTTGGTTGATCATTACTTTTTTGTTGAACTACTTGATTTGGTTGTAATTCTAATAATTTAGAATTTAAAACATCCATTGATAAACCAAATTCATTGCTCAATTCTCTTAAAGTTAATTCTCTAAAAATAATATCATTATTACTACTTATCATTTGAAGTACAGAATTAATATATTGAGTTAATTCTTGATTATTATTTAAATTCTTTCCTTTTTTTAAATAATTCTTTTTAAACTCAAAGAAAGTAATAGGTTTCTTAACATTTTCTAAAAACGCTTGAGCACCATTAGCTAAGATATATTCATCAGGATCCTTTTCACCACTTAATCTAATTACATGAACATCTAAACCATTTTTAACTAAATCTTCACCATTATTTAAAGTAGCAATTTCACCAGCATTATCATTATCTAAACATAAGATAACTCTACCTCTAACCTTTTGTAATAATTGAATTTGTTCTTTAGTCATTGCAGTACCACATAAAGCAACAACATTTTTAATACCACTAGCACTAACTCTAATAGCATCCATGAAACCTTCAACAACAATTATTTCTTTTTCTCTTTTAGCAACATCTTTTGCATTATGATAATTGTATAAAGTTTCACCTTTTTTAAATATTTTAGTTTCTTTAGAATTCATATATTTAGAAGTATCTTTTTCACCTCTATAAATTCTTCCACTAAAACCTACTATATGACCATCTTTATCCCATAGAGGAAAAGTAATTCTTCTAGTAAAGAAATCATATACACTTCCATTAACATTATTAATTAATCCTAATTCATCAAGTTTATCAACTTCATAATTTTTCTTAGAAAGAAGTTTTAATAAAGTATCTCTATCATCTAAACTTAATCCAATTCCAAATTCCTTAATAACATCTTCATCAATTCCACGTTCTTTTAAATAAGCAAGAGCTTGTTCGCCAAAACTAGTTTTTAAATTATTTACAAAATATTTTTCAGTTAAATCCATAATTTCATATTCTTCTTTAAAATATGAATTACTAGATCCTTTCACAATACTTTGAGATAATTCTAAACCACATTTGTTAGCAACAATTTCAACTGCTTCAATCCATGATACATTTTCATATTTTTCAACGAACTCAAAAATACCACCAGATTCACCACAAGCAAAGCACTTAAATATTCCCTTTTCAGGAGAAACGTGCATACTAGGAGAATGATCTTGATGAAATGGACAAACACCTTTGTAACTTTTACCAGCTTGAGTAAGAGGTAAATAACTACTAATAATATCAACGATGTTTGCTTTATTTCTTATAGAATCTATTTCTTCATTAGATAAATAAGCCATAAAAATCACCCTCTACTATTAATTATTATAGATATATGCCCTATTTCCTTTATTTTTTTTACTATTTTTAATAAAAAATGTAAAAAAATGTCATAAAACGAAAAAAAAGTTATTATTTTTTCTTAATAACTCTTCTTAATATCTCACTCAAAGTTAAAAATATAACCCATGTTCTTGCATGTAAACTATAACCTGTATGAGGATTATCAACTGTTTCATCATAATATCTATCACTATAAATTTCATTCAATTCATCTACATCTTTCATAGCAACATCATCAGAATCAATGGTATCAATAATTTGATTATTCAAATCATTAGAATCATCCACTTCTTTTATAACAATATCATCTTTTTTATCTAACATTATAGAACCAGAATTATCTACCATTAAATTATCATTATTAACTTCATCTATTATAACTTCATTTTCATTATCAATTTTATCTTCATTATCTACAATTATATTATTTAATATATTATCATTTTTTTGTTCAATTACAACATCAACAAATTCACCTTTACTAATGAATTTATTTTTCATAACAAATTTTTGTTCTTTACTATCTTCTTTAACTTGAAATTTAACAGGAGCACTAATAGTAAAACCTAACATACCTGATTTTTGTTCTAATAAATATTCTCCATAACCCAATTTCAAATTTAACTTACCTTCTGAATTACTGTGATATTCTCCAATTAATTCTTTACTAATATTATTATATAAATAATATTTAACATCTGATAGCGGTGAACAAACATCATCAACGCAATAAAGATGACTAAAACTAATATTATTAGTAATTGGATTACTATTAATTATTAAATCTTCATTATCATTTCCAATAGTAAACTCATATTCTTCATCATCATCTAAATATCCAATACCACTACTAACTTGTTTATAGTAATAATCGCCTTGATAATTAGTTATAGTATAATCAGTTCCATTTTTATAACACAAAGTATCAACTAAAGTTAAATTATGATATATTTCATAACATAAATTAGAATTATCCGCAGAAGAATAATAATCTTTACTATCATTTAATTTAATATTAATACTGCCTTTTAATACATTAACATTAATATGTTTAGGTTCATTATAAAATTCACCACCACGAATAAAAACAGGTTTATCATCTAATACAAAATATTTCATTTTACCAGTTTGATTATTAGTATTACCTTCAGTAAAACTAATAACACTATCTTTATTTACATTATATAAAACTGCTCCAGTTTTAGATAACGAATATGGATAAACTGTATCAAGTATGTAATCGTACGTTAACCCTTTAATCAAAACAGATTTGCCATATTTAACTTCTATATCATCTAATGAAGGTCCATTAATTAAATTATTAATTTCGTCAACCATTAGATCATAATTATCAATTTTAGTTCCATTTAAATCTTTAGCTACATAACCTTTAGCATCATAGATAACTTCCCAGATCATTATTTGTGTAACTTTATACCATACAATATCAGTATGAGTAGAATAACCAAAACCATATTTTATAATTTTAGCAATTTGTAATTTTTTATCTTCAGATAATTTATTAAAATCAGTATCTAAATATTTTTCAAAAGTACCATTATATTTAGAATCGTAATTATAATCATATAAATATAATATACCTTCACTATCATCAGAATAATAAACAGTATTCTTACTAAAATTAAAATTATCTCCTTCTAAAATATAATAATCATCAAAACTATTATAACCAATAGCAGAAGCTTTAATATTAAAACTAAAAACACAAACAAGTATTAACACACAACTCATTAATACTTTTTTCATCTAACCTCCTAAATCGCCCCTTCACTTATATATTAAATATAAATAACTTATATCCTTTTAAACAAATAAAAAAAGATTAATAAATTAATCTTTAAATTCTACTCCCAACATACGAACCAAATCTTGTGATTGAAATCTATCAATAATCATTCCATTCAAAGACTTTTGATCAATTAACATATCAGTAATAGTACAAGTAGAAAAATCTATTTTATTTAATAATGTATTATAAACTTCAGCTTTATCAAAATTAACATTATCAAATAAAATATTTTTTAATATAGTTTCATAAAATGAAATTTGGGATAAATCACTATTATTAATAATAACAGTATTAAAATTAGTATTTGCAAAATTAACATACTTACAATTACAATTATCTATTAAAACATCTTTCAATCTTGAATTAATAAAAGAAATACCAATTAATTTACAATCATTAAATTCTACTCTTTCAATAAATTTATCATTAAATGATTTATTAGACAAATCACAATTATTAAATACACAATCTAATAATTCAACATCAATTAATTCAATATTAGAAAAATCAATATTATTAAAAATACATCCATCAAAAATAGTACTTTCAATCACTATATTATCATCAATATTATTATTAAATATACAATTTACAAAATAATCTTCATTATAAGAATCTTCTAATAAATAATCTGTAGCTTTATTAACTTTTGGTTTCTTTAATTTAACATCTTTTATACTCATATTAGTTACCTTCCAAAATAATTATAACAAATAAAAAAAGGTTTAAAACCTTTTTTTATTCTTATTTACTTGGTTTTAATAAACTAGCAATTAATCCAATTCCGTAGAAAGTAATTAATGATTCAACTATTTCACCTACAACTGGAATTAATCCAACAATGTTTACTAAAACAATACCAATTATTAAATCAATGAACCAATTATGATCTTTTTTAGTTATATTCCATAATAATCTACCAATTACATATGAACCAATACCCACACTTAAGTAAAGAACAATAGCATATAAAGCTAAAGCAATTAATGATAATGGTAAGAAAACACCAGTAATCATTAAAAGAACACTAGCAACTGGAACAACTATTAAAAAAGCAAATCCTAAAATTATATTTTTAACAAAAGATGCAACATCAAATTCTATTTCATCGATAGTTTCTCTTAATTGTTTAAATACAATAAATAAAACTAATACAGTAACTAATAATGCAATTGTAGAACTAGCTGTATCAATTACTTCTTCTTTAAATGAAGGTTTAACTGTTGATTCTTTATATGTAACAACATCATTAATTGTTGCTGCATCTAAATTACCAATAATAGTATTTTCTTCATAAGATAAAGTACCATTAATAACAGTATTATCATTAACTAAAATTTCTTCAACTGCAGTTTTAACATTACCATTAACAGTAACATCTCTTAAATCTAATATATTAGCAGCAACATATAATGTTCTACCAATATTAGCTTTAATAACTACTTTATTACCTGCTAAATATACATCTCTAGGAATAATTGCATCTTCTTCGATAGTAATATCGTTACCAGCAGCGAATAAATCCTTTTCAATTTCTCCTTTAATAGTAATATCATTACCAGCTAAGAAACCATAAGATAACTTACCATTATTTTTAACAGAATTACCTGTTAATAATGCTAAACCATCAATATAAGCTTCATTAGTAACTTTATCTCCAGCAATAATTTTATTACTATAATATTCTCCTTCTGTAGTAATTTGATCATCTGCTTCAACAATACCAGCTGCTGAAACAAACATAGGAACAAATAACATCATAATTAATGCCATTAATAATTGTTTAAATTTTCTCATATCTAGCTTCCTTTCTAATATAATTATACCACTAATAAAAAAATAAAAAAGAAGATAATTACTTATCTTCTAAAATAGCTTTAATTCTTCTAACACCAGCACTTGATGCCTCTTCTTTTTTAATAACAAAATGTCCTAATTCACTAGTATTTTTAACATGTGGTCCACCACATAATTCTTTACTAATATTATTACCAATAGTATAAACAGTAACTTGATCAGGATATTTTTCAATAAATTGACATTCAGCGCCAGATGAAATGGCTTCTTCTTTACTCATCTCTTCTACTACTACATCTAAACCTTCACTAATCCATTGATTAACTAAAGCTTCAGCTTGTTGTTTTTCTTCATCACTTAATTTATGATCACAAGAGAAATCGAATCTCATTCTTTCTTCTGTAATATTAGAACCTTTTTGATGAACATCAGGACCTACAACTACTTTTAATGCTGCATTAAGTAAGTGAGTAGCTGTATGATATTTAGTTTCAATTTCACTATTACCAGCTAAACCACCTTTAAACTTACCTTGAGAAGCAGTTCTACTCTTTTCTTGATGTTCCCTAAACTTAACTTCATAACCTTCTTCATCAACTTTTAATCCTTTTTCAGAAGCAAGTTCAACAGTTAATTCTAATGGAAATCCATAAGTATCAAATAAATGGAATGCAGTTTCTCCATCAATATCTTTTCCATCTCTAGTAGTTTTTTCAAATTCTCTTAATCCTTTTTCTAGAGTTCTATTAAATTTAACTTTTTCATTAGATAATCCATCTAAAACAACTTGTCTATTTGTTTTTAATTCAGCATAATAAACTTCATACATATCTAATAAACAAGTAGCAATTTGTTGTTCCCAATCACTATTAATATCAATACCTAAATTCTTAGCATGTCTAATAGCTCTTCTTATTAATCTTCTTAAAATATAACCTTGATCAGTATTACTTGGTTTAATTCCCGCTGGATCAGCTAAAATAAATACAGCAGTTCTTAAATGGTCAGCAATTATTCTCATTGATTTTTCATTACCATAATAAGATAAACCACTAATATTTTCAATTAAATTAATAACAGGAGTCCAAATACTAGATTCATAATTATCCATTTTTCCTTCAAGTATAGCTGTAGTTCTCTCTACACCCATACCAGTATCTACATTTTTAGCAGGTAATTCAGTTATAGAACCATCAGCATGTTTTTCAAATTGCATAAATACATCATTCCAGATTTCAACCCATCTATTATCTTCTGTATCAAATACTTCAGGAATTGGATCTTCACTTCTCCAATAGAACATTTCTGAATCAGGTCCACAAGGTCCTGTTTCACCAGCAATCCAGAAATTATCATCTACTGTTTTAGCAATTCTAGATTCTGGAATACCTAAACTTAACCATTTATTATAACTAGTTTCATCAAATGGAATTGTATCAGTTCCAGCAAATACTGTAACAGCTAATTTTTCAACAGGAATCTCTAAAACTTCAGTTAAGAATTCAAAACTCCAAGAAATAGCTTCATCTTTAAAATAATCTCCTAAACTCCAGTTACCTAACATTTCAAAGAATGTATGATGATATGTATCACCAATATTATCTAAATCATTAGTTCTAACACATTTTTGGTAATCAGTTAATCTAGTACCATATGGGTGTTTAGCTCCCATTAAATATGGAATTAAAGGTTGCATACCAGCAGTATTAAATAATACAGATGGATCATTTTCAGGTACAACAGGTGCACTAGGAATTTGTTTATGTCCTTTACTTACCATAAAATTAATATATAAATCTTTTAAATTCATTTTACTTCAATCCTTCCACTATTTTATCAATATTATTATTAATTTCTTCATCATCTATAACCAAATCAAATTTATTGTAATTATCTAATTCTACTTCAGTAATATGATGACTTTGATTATTATCAAGTTTCTTTCTATTATCATTATTATTAATTCTAATAGAATATGTATCAAACTTATCATTAAAATATTCTAATTCATTAACAAGTCTTACATCAGAAATAATAACATAATCATAATATTTACTATATACATTAATATCTTGAAGCATTCTATCAGTTAAAAAATTTTTATTAATACTTCTTAAAGTATCACCCATCTCTTGTAAAAAAGATCTAGGTTTATTTTCATCACTGCCATCCCAGTTAAGCATTTCCATAGCAAACAATTTAATATATTTACTATAATTAGTAACAACACATTTATCTAATTTTTCTTTAAGAATATTAGCTAAACTACTTTTACCACTTCCAGCTTTTCCAGAAATTAAAATAATTTTCATAAATCCTCCTTAAATAAAAAAACACATTACTTGCCAAGGAGCAAATAATGCGGTACCATCCTTTATTTTACTTAATTATAGATAACGGCTATTAACCGATTAATCTCCGAAGGTAGCTCTTAACTTATCTCCATTATTCATTTACACCAACCATGAACTCTCTATAAACTTAAATAAGTTTCCGTCTTCATCAACAATTAATTACAAAATAGATTATAGATTATATTTTACTATTTGTAAAGTACTTAGAATAAAAATAATACTTAAATATAATACTTAACATACAAACTAAAGGAGTTGCAATTATCATACCTATAACACCAAATAACTTTCCAAAAACAGTCATACCAATAATGACTAATAAAGGACTTAATTTAGTTGTTTTACTTATAATACAAGGTTGTAAAATATTATTTTCTAATATTTGAACACCAACACAACCAATAAGCGTTAATAACCACAATTTGCCTCCTTCACCTAAAGAAACTAAAACAGCAACTGTTCCACCAATATAAGGTCCTATATAAGGAATTAAATCTGTTAAACCACACAGTGAACCTAATAATAAAGCACCATCTAGTTTAATAATATAAAAATAAACAGTATCTAATATAAATACAATAAATGCAACAAATAAAGTACCTTTAATACAACATCTAACTTTATCAGATAATTCATTAACTAAACTTTTATCACGAACACGATTCATAATAAAATTATAAATATTGTCATATTCTAAAGACATATATAATCCTATCATTAAACCAATAACAATACTACTAATAGAAATTATAATTCCTTTAATATTTTTTAAAATAATTAAAGGTATATTATCTATATTAAAACTATCTAAACTTATATATTCACTAAGATTAAACTTATCTAATAAATCATTTATATAATCTAAAAATTTAGGTAACATAATAACTAAACTTTTAATTTCTTTATATAAAGTTGGAACAATAAATATCATAAATATAGCAATAATAGATATGACAATTAAAAATACAATAAGTGAACTTATTCTTCTACTAAACTTAAACTTACAAACCAATGGATTAACAAACCACGCATATAAGAAACCTATAACAATAGGAATTAATACTTTAATAAAACAAGATATAATACTAACAAAATTAGAATACTTAACAATAAAAACCAACAATGATATACAAATAAGTAAATACATATACTTCTTAATATTATCTAATTTCATATAATCTCCTAAGAAAAAAGACCTATATACTAGGTCAATTCATCAATAATACATTTAGTTTCTAAAGCATCTTTTACTTTGGCAACAATATAGCCTGCCATCATACTTGTAACAATACTTGTACCAAGAATAATCATATTCTTTTTATTCAAAAATATCACCTCTACTTGGTAGTTTGTTCTAAATCTTTAAAACTATTCATAATTTGTTCTTTTAAATTAGTTTTTCTATTATTAGAATAATCATTATTAATAGCCATTAAAAAACTTTCTTCTTCTCCAATCATTATCAAACTCTTTTTAGCTCTTGAAACACCTGTATATATAAGTTTATTATAAAGCATTCTATAATATGACTTAGAAATAGGCATAATAACATGAGCAAATTCAGAACCTTGACTTTTATGAATTGTAATCGCATAAGCGTGTTTAATATTAACTAAATCTTCTCTTCCATATAAAACTTTATTACCATCAAAATCAATAGTAAAAATTTCTTTCTTTTTAGGAGTTGTAACCGTAGCAATATTTGTAATATAACCAATATCACCATTAAAAATATTATTATCAGGATCATTAACTAATTGTAAAACTTTATCATGTTCTCTAAAAATAACATCTCCTACTTTAACTTCTTTTTTATTATTATCTTTAGGATTAAAAATGCTTTGTAATAATTGATTTAAATTATCAATACCATTTTCACCTTTATACATAGGAGCTAAGACTTGAATTTCGTCTTCTGTTAAACCTTTGTCTCTAGACATTTCACATATTTTTCTTACATATTCTTTAATTTGTAATCCAGTAGCATGTAAGAAATTATAATCATCTCTTTGTTCTTTGTATTCAGAACTAAGTTCTCTATATTTAATTTCTTTAGCTAATATAGGTATATAACTATTGTTACTTTGTCTATAAATTTGTTCTAATTTAATATGAGTAAAACAATCACTATCAATCAAATCATTTAAAATTAAACCAGGTCCAACACTAGGTAATTGATTAGCATCACCTACTAAAACTAATTGAATATTATGACCAATACCCCTTAATAAACAATCAAATAAATTAGTATCAATCATACTAGTTTCATCAATAATAACTAACTTATGATAGTTTTTATTATACTCATTAATTTGAAATTCATTTTTATCTTTATTCCATTTTAAATATCTATGAATAGTCATAGCTGGTAATCCAGTAGAATCACTAATCTTTTTTGCAGCTCTACCAGTTGGAGCTAATAATGCAATATCATTAATAATATCTTTATAATTTAAATTATGAATTCTTTCATATAGCTTAACAATAGAATTAATAATAGTAGTTTTACCTGTTCCAGGACCTCCAGTAATAATACTTACTCTATTAGTTAAAGCATTTTTAATAGCTTTCTTTTGATCAACATTATATTTAACATCATATTCAAGTTCAACAGCTGCTATTAAATCATCAAAATGATCAACTCTACATCTACTATGAGATTCAATTAAAGCAAGATTATCTGCTATACATTCTTCAGCATCATACAGCTCTTTTAAGAAGTATTTCTTATGTTTGACTACAATTATCTTATCTTTCTTTAATTGTTCCAAATACTCGTCTAATTCATCCTCTGTAATAAATATCTTAAATTCATTTCTAATATTACTAAACAATTCATCATATGTTGAATAAGTATCACCATTTTTAAAACCTAAACGTTTTAAAGATTCAATAATACAAGCATATACACGTTCTTCACTATCTGCTTTTTTTAAATCTAAAAAAACTTTATCTAACTTATTAAAATCAATAATATCAATTAAACAATATAAATTCTTATTAACTATAGTTAAACTAGAATCACCATATTTATTAATTATTGATAGAGATTCATTAATAGTAAAACCCATTTTTTTAAGTTCAACAATAATTTCATCAGTACTATTATACTTAACAATAGATTTATATATTCTCAAAGCCTTAACTTCACTTATACCAGGTACTTTAAGTAAATTATTATAATCGTCTTTAATTAAATTAAGAGCATTTTCTCCTAATGCATCAACAATAGCAATAGCAGTTTTTTCACCACAACCTTTTACTAAAGAACTAGATAAAAACTCAATTACAGCATCTCTACCTTCAGGTTCTTCTCTTTCATAATTTGTAACTTGGTATTGCATACCATATTTATTATTATCTACATATTTGCCACTTAATTTATAGTAATCATCTTGATTAATATCAGCAAAATAACCAGTAAAAGTTATTGTTTTATTAACCATATCATTCATTTCTTCTTGGTTAGTTTCTTTAATTCTAAATAATCCTACTTTATATCCATTATCAGATTCAAATATCATATTTTTGAATTTACCTCTTATATATTCCATATAAGCATCACCATAATATAGTTTATCATACACAAAATAAAAAAGCGAATAAATTTTCGCTTTTATCTTAACTCTTTCATAAACAGAACCATCACTTTTTCAAACTCTTCAGGACTATCTAAGCCTACAATATAATCAGTATCTTCATCATGAGTTACTCTTCTAACAAATACATCATTAACATCATCATTATTAGCTAATAATACATATTTACGACCTTCTGTTTCTAATTCTTTTATTATGTTATATTCCTTACCGTCTATAACAATATATTCCATTTCTTCCATATTAGCCTCCTAATGTCTAAATGAATTTACTTCTTCTTGAGAATTTTCAAGTGTTTCTAAATTTCTTATATATTCTTTTACAGCTAATTCATAAGCTTTTGTATCAATCTTACCATTCTCATCAACATAGCCACGTTCTTCACAGTATTGAGTGAAACTAGTACATTCACATAAATCTCTTAAACTACATTGCCATACTAAAGTATCCATATTTTTTAAAGCAGTAGCTCTATCAGTATCATGAATCATTCCATTATAAGCACCAAATAATTCAGCATCAAAATCACCTTTACTAACAGCATCTACAATAACATCAAAATGGTAAGCATGATGATATTCATGATCACCAGGTTGTAAAGGTAAAATATAACTACTTGCATTAATTGCTTGGTTACCTTCTTTAGTATATTCATAATTATAAGAATTAGCTTCTATTTTATTCTTAATACCATTAACAGATATAGCACCTGCAGTAATAACTATACAAGAAGCAATAACTCCAGAAACAAATGCAGTTTTTAATTTTTTTTCCATTTGTTTTTTTCTTTTATTTTTAGAATATTCTTGTCTTTTAACTTCACGTTCTCTAAGTTCTTGTTCACTTACTTCTTTATGATTTTCAATTTGAACATGTTCGCCATTTCTAATTTTTTTCTTAGCTTCTTCACTTAAACTATTAATTAAAGCGCCGTTATAAATTCCACCGCCATATAAATCAATTCTTTCACTCATATTATCACTATCCTATAATAAAATTATAATTCATAAAAAAAGAAGTGTCTATCAAATAGACACTTTCTTTATACTATTTTACATTTCCAGTTACAGATTCAATATCTGCACTAATAATTTCAACATCAACGAAAGTATTGCTTTCAACAACATCATTAATATAAACCTTTAAGAAATTTTCAGTATGACCAATAGATTTACCTGCTTTTGTTTCTTCTACCAAAACATTAACTGTTTTACCTATAAATTGTTTATTAAATTCTAGTTGTAAATCATTATCTATTTCAATTAATTTTCTAGCTCTTTCTTTCTTAATAGCACCATCAATTTGACCATCCATTTCAGCTGCTTTAGTACCTTTTCTAATTGAATATGGAAATACATGAATCTTACTAAATTTAACTTCTCGACAAAATTCAACACATTCATTAAATTCTTCTTCAGTTTCAGTAGGAAAGCCAACAATTACATCTGTAGTTAGATTTATATCTGGTCTTGCATCTCTTAATGATTTAACTTTATCTAAATACTCTTGTTTATTATATTTACGATTCATTAACTCTAAAATACGTTCACTACCACTTTGTAATGAAATATGTAAGTGACCACAAACTTTTTTATTATTTTTAAGTTCATCAATAAATTCATCAGTTAAAGTAGTAATTTCTATACTACTAACTCTTATTCTATGAAGATTATCAAACTTACTAATTTCTCTAATTAACTTAACTAAATCATACTTACCATTAGTTTCTTTACCATAAGCTCCAGTATCAATACCAGTAAATACAATTTCTTTATGTCCGTGATCAACTAATTCACGTATTTCATTAACAGTTTCATCAAAATCTTTACTTCTAATACTTCCTCTAACATAAGGAATAACGCAATAAGTACAATAATTATTACATCCATCTTGTATTTTTACATATGCTCTAGTTAAATCATTAAAATTATCAACTTTCATATCTTCAAAATCTCTACGTTTAGAATCAGCAAATTTAACAAATTTAATTTTATTTCTTCTATAATCTTCAATTAATGATAATGCATTCTTTTTATCATTAGTACCAAGTAAAATATCAATATCCATATCTTTATATTCATCTTGATTATTTTGTGAAGAACAGCCACATACCATTAATATTGCATTACTATTATCTCTTTTAATACCTCTTATAGTTTTAAAACATTTAGTATCAGCGACATTAGTTACACTACATGTATTTACAATAATAATATCTGAGTCTTTAACATTATCAGAATATACATATCCATTATTTAATAATTGTTCTTTAATATATTCAGATTCATAACTATTAACCTTACAACCAAAAGTAATAATATTAAATTTCATATTCTTCACCTCGTAAAAAAAATTATAACATAAAAACGTATAATCACCAAAGATTATACGAATAAATATAAAATAACATCAATTACTATAATAATACCTATAATAATAAGTACAATAAAACTTTCCTTACTACAATTAATCTTTTTTAAAAACTTATTATCTTCAACTTTATTAATTACTTCTTTAACTTTACAACAAACAAATTTCTTTTTATTTAATTCTTCAGTAGTAGTAATAATAAAAGTTGTTGAATCACCTATTTCTCTAAATTTAATATCTTTATCTCTATTTAAGAACCAACAAAACATCATTAAGTCTCCACTGCATCCAGAAATATTCAATAAACTTAAAATAAATAATAAAGGAAGATTAAATATAATCGAAATAATACCAGTAAATAAACCTAATACTATAAAAGGCATAATAACACTAGTTAAAATACATTTTCTAGATACATCTCCACCACATTTACAAAATAAAATACCTTTTTCTAAAGCAATACCATATTTAATATTTTCACTTTTAGCACCAGTTAATCTATAAGTAATTCCATGAACAAGTTCATGAATTCCTAAATAACCAAACATAATAACTATAAAAATGAAAAAAATAAAAAAATTAAATTTAAAACTCTCGACAGTAATTAAATTAAAATAAAAAACTAAAAAACCAATACCTATACATACAAACATAAGAATAGTAGATAGGATATTAGCAAATATCATATTATATTCCATTAAATATTTCTTTTTCATAAAATTCTCCTAATAAAAAAAGACTCAAAGTCTTAATTTAACAAATTTGATAAATCCTTTAAAGCATTCAAGAAAGCTTCCTCATGATCGTAACTCATAACAGTCACTTTACTATTTAATTGTTTCTTTATAGGATCTAATTCTATTTTACCAGTTTGTTCTAAATCAACTTTCTTAACTAGAATATCATCATCTGCTTTAGAATCACTATAAACAATACTTACATTATCACTTTTAGCTAATAATTCATCATAACTAATAATAGCTCTTTCTTCTTGTTCAGCTTCATATTGAGTTAAACTAGATTTTTTTACAATAGGATTTAATTCAATTTCTCTAGTAATACTTTGTAAATCTTCTAACTCAGAAATAGAAATTGGAGTTTCTTCCTCTTCATTATAATCATCTTCAGGAATAGAAGCCATAGCTTCAATAACAGGATCTTCTTTTTCATAAAAAATATTTTCTTTTAATACTGGTAATTCAGCAGTATCTTCTAAATCAATATTTCTTTCTTCCATTTCTTCAATTTTATCATCAATACTTTTATCTTGTTTATGCATTTTAATCAATTTATATTGACTAAAAATTAGAAAGAACATACAAATAGCAATTAAACTTAATGCAATTATAATCACATAATAACCATAATCACTTGATGCAATATTATCAACTAAATAAACTACATTCTTCATATAAATTCTTCCTTTCAATAATATATTATCACAATAAATATATTATTAAATAAATTGACAACTTTATTATACAAATATTTACATTATTATTTACAACTAAGAAACAATTATAAAAGGATTATCAATTGTTCCCTTACCTTTAACTTTAGCATTAGGTCCTAAATTAATAACAGGTCTAATAGAAACAACTTTATTAAATAAAATATCATCATTTAAACTTCCATCTGGATTAAATCCAAACATAACAATTTCATTATTTGTATTTACATAATCAGAACTTCCTAAAATTACAGTATCAGAGATATTTTCATTATATAAATAATATTTCTTATTTTCATAATCTTGGAATGCACCGGCAAATGTAGCTTCATCAGCACTTAATAATCCTACTTTATTTTTATATATTGTTCCTTCACATTTTAAAGAAGGTTCGTTACTAAAATATAATCTATTATAAGCTCCTGATCTATAGAAACCGCCATTTAAATTAACAAACTCAGTTTCACTACAAAAACTACTTGGAACAATAACATTATCGTATTCACTTAATGCAGATTCATACCAACTATTTAAAGTTTCTAGAACACTTGCTTTTTCAAATAAAGCTAATTCTTTAACTTCATGTCCTTCTTCTAAAGAATTAGTATTATATGCAGCTTTAGCAGCAATAGTATCGTCTAAAATCAATCTAACAGAACCATCACCATTAATTCTAACAACTCTAAACATTAAATCATTAATTTGAATATAATTACTATCATTAACACCTCTGAAATAATAACTTACACCATCATTATCACTAGCACTTAATAAACCTTCATCAGTTTCAGATGCTTCTTTACCTATTTTAGTTTTAGGAATACTTATATTATTATTTAATAAAATCAAATCACTAAACGATTGAGTTGTTAAAGAATCATTAATAACAGTAAACTTAGCTTCAAAATCAACATTCTTCTTAGAAGATAAAATAATAGAATATCTTGCAGTTTCATTAGGTTGAATACTTAATAAACTAAGTAAAGTAATATCACTATCAACATCATCATCTTTATACACTTCATTACCTTCATTATCTTTAACGATAATTTCAACACTATTATTAGCTTTAACATCATCTAAATCTAAAGAATAGAAAACTTTACTACTACCATAATTAGCAATAGAAATGTTGTAAGTAGAACTCTTTTTACCTTTATAATAAAATTCATCACCATCAATATAATTAATAGTTAAGTCACCTTCTGTTACAACAATGTTAACAGTATTACTAGTAAAATAACTACTATGTTTCCAACCTATAATTGAAAGAACAAAAACAAATAAAGCAACAATTATTACGATAGCAATAATTCGATATTGTTTAATAGAATCTTGTTCACTTTTAGTCATATTTATCACCCATATTTTATCTATTATAATTATATCATAAACAAAATAAAAAAAACCAATAAAATTGGTTTTCTTTTTATAGATATTTACTAAAATTTTTAAATTCTTTTTCATTATCTAAATCAGTTTCAGATAATAATTTTAATAAATCTTTTTGTTTCTTGTCTAACTTAGTAGGTACTATAACATTTAATACAACATACATGTCTCCAGTTTTCTTCCCCATTGGATCTTTAACACCTTTACCACGAAGTCTTAATTGATCACCAGGTTGGCTTCCAGCATCAATATCAATAACAACACTTCCAGTTAATGTAGGTATTTCTTTTTTACATCCTAAACATGCTTCAGTGATTGTAACTGGAACATCTAAATAAATATCATTTTCTTTTCTTTCAAATAAAGGATGATTTTTAACTGTAAATTCAATATAAATATCACCATTAGGTCCACCATTATATCCAGCAGCACCTTTTCCAGAAATTCTTAATTGATGACCATTATCTACGCCTTCAGGAACAGTAATAGTAATTTCTTTATTTTTAATAACATGTCCTTTACCATTACATTTTTTACATACATTTTTAAATGTTTTACCTTTACCATTACATTCGGGACACGATGTTTCACTTTGGAAGACCCCAAACATAGTTCTTTGTTGAGTAACTACACGACCTCTACCTTTACAAGTAGAGCAAGTTTCTTCACCGCTTCCACCTTTTCCATCACAAGAATCACATTCACTATCTAAATCTAAATTAATAGATTTCTTACATCCAAATACAGCTTCTTCAAATGTTAAATTAACTTTAACTAAAGAATCTCTACCTTTTTGTGGTCTACTTGAATTACTTCTTCTACTAGAGCCACCAAACATACCGCCACCAAATAAATCATCAAAAATACTAGATAAATCGATGTCTTCTGCTGAAAAACCACCACCAAATGGATTTCCACCAAAACCTCCTTGACTAGCACCATTAGTATAAGCTTCATGACCAAATTGATCATATTGTTTACGCTTAGCTGGATCGGATAATACAGAGTAAGCCTCACCAATTTCTTTAAACTTTTCTTCAGCTCCAGCTTCTTTATTTAAATCAGGATGATATTGTTTAGCAAGTTTACGGAATGCACTTTTAATTTCGGAATCAGTAGCAGTTTTAGAAACACCTAATATATCATAATAATTCTTACTACCAGCCATTATTTCACCTTCTCAACTATTTCTTTTGCTTGTTTTAATTTATCTTCAAATAACTTAACGCCTTTTAAAATAGGTTCACTTGTTGTCATATCAACACCACAAGCTTTTAAAGTATCTAAAGGATATTTAGAACCTCCACTACTTAGGAATTCTAAATATCTTTCTTGTGCTCCAGGAACTTTATTTAATATATCACTAGCAATTGCTAAAGCAGCACAGAAACCAGTAGCATATTTATAAACATAGAAAGGAGTGTAAAAATGAGGAATTCTACTCCATTCATATCTAATTAACTCATCACTAACTACATCTTTACCATAATATTGTTTATTAAGATTATAATAAATATCACTAATACTATCAGTAGTTAACAATTCATTATTTTGCATTTTTTCATGTACTAACATTTCAAATTCAGCAAACATAGTTTGTCTATATACAGTTCCCTTAAATTTATCTAAGAAAGAAGTAATATATAATAATTTTTCATCATCATCTTTAGCATTATTAATTAAATATTCATTTAATAACACTTCATTAACTGTAGATGCAATTTCAGCTAAAAATATAGGATATTGAGCATATACATGATCTTGTTTACCATCACTATAATAAGAATGCATAGCATGGCCTAATTCATGAGCTAAAGTACTAACAGAGTCTTCTGTTCCTTCAAAATTAAGTGAAACATAAGGATGCAATCCATAAGATCCCCATTGATATGCACCACTTCTTTTACCATCATTAGGATATCTATCAATCCAACCATTATCAAAAGATTGAGATAAATCATTAACATATTTATCACCCAATACTTTTAATGCATCTAATATTGTATCTTTTGCTTCATCAAAAGTGAATTTTCTAGGTTCACCATTAACAAGATCAACATAAATATCATACATATGTAATTCATCTACACCTAAAAATTTTTTTCTAAATGACATATAGTCATAAAAGGGATCAAAACTTTTATGAATAGTTTTAATTAAATTCTTATAAACTGAAACATCAATACTATCACTAAATAAACTCATTTCTAACGGACTATCAAACTTTTTAACTTTACTATAAAAAAGATCTTGTTTAACTTGTCCTAAATATAAATCAGCAATAGTATTTTTATGATCAACATAAAATTTATAGTATTTTTCAAAAACTTGTTTTCTAAATTCTCTATCTTTATCAGAAACAAATTTAATATAATTACTATGATTTAATTCAACTTCTTTTCCATTATAAAAAACATTATCAAATTTGGCATCAGCATTATCCAAACTAGAATAAGCATCATCAGGAGTACCAAAAGCATTACCTGCTAATGAAATAATTCTTTCTTCTGCTTCACTTAAAGTATGATCTTTATATTTGAAAAATCTTTCTAAACTAAAAGCATATTTATCTAAAGCTTTATTTTTACTAATAAGTTTTAAAACATAATCATAATCAACACTTAATATTTCACTTCTAACAAAAGATGTTTTTTCACTAATTAATTCATCTAAATTATCAGCTTTAATTTTTAATTGTTTACCATATTCTTCTTTAGTATCACTATAATGATATAAATATGAATAAACATATATAGTTTCTAATCTTAAATCTAATTGATCTTCTAATTCTAAAAAATTAAATAAAGAATCAGAATCTTTCATTATTTTACCTTTATAAGAAACAACTTCATCAATTAATTTTAAAGTCTCATCATAATACTTATCATATTCTACTTTATTTTTAAAATATGGAGTCAAATCCCACTTATCAGTTTCTTTAATTTCACTTCTTAACATGATAAATTCCTTTCATAAATAACCTAAAAGTTCTAGTCTCCTAGAACTTTTAAGTACATATTATTAATTTTCTTCGTAACTAGCTTCTTGAACATTGTCATTTGATGATGAATCATCATTTCCAGATGCTTCTTGATTTTCTTTAGCAGTTGCTTCATAAGCTTTAGTAGATACTGCCATAATTTTTTCATTTAATTTTTCTTTATTTTCTTTGATAGCATCTAAATCATTTTTTTCTAATGCATCTTTTAAATCTTTAATAGCATCTTCAACTTCAGTTTTTTCTGAATCAGAAATTTTATCACCAAAGTCCTTAATAGCTTTTTCAGATTGGAAAATTAATCCATCAGCTTCATTTTTTAAATCAGCTTCTTCTTTACGTTTTTCATCAGCTTCTTTATTAGCTTCAGCTTCTTTCATCATCTTATCGATTTCTTCATCAGTTAAGTTAGTGCTAGATGTAATAGTAATACTTTGTTCTTTACCAGTACCTAAATCTTTAGCAGAAACATTAACGATACCATTAGCATCAATATCGAATTTTACTTCAATTTGAGGAACACCTCTTGGAGCTGGAGCAATACCAGATAATTGGAAATTACCTAAAGTTTTATTATCACTTACCATTGGTCTTTCACCTTGTAAGATGTGAATATCTACTGCTGGTTGATTATCAGCTGCAGTTGAGAATACTTGTTTCTTACTAGCAGGAATAGTTGTATTTCTAGGAATTAATACAGTCATAACATTACCTAATGTTTCAATACCTAAAGATAATGGAGTAACATCAAGTAAAATTAAATCATTAACTTCACCAGTTAATACACCACCTTGAATAGATGCACCAATTGCAACACATTCATCAGGGTTAACACCTTTACTAGGTTCTTGTCCTAATTCTTTTTTAACTAATTCTTGAATATATGGAATACGAGTAGAACCACCAACTAATAATACTTTATCAATATCTTTAGCAGTTAATTTAGCATCTTTAAGAGCTTTTCTAACTGGTTCTAATGTACTTTCAAATAAATCCATATTTAATTCTTCAAATTTAGATCTAGTCATATTAACTTCTAAATGTAATGGACCATTTTCATTTTGAGTAATGAATGGAATACTAATTTGAGTACTAGTCATACCAGATAAATCTTTTTTAGCTTTTTCTGCAGCATCCTTAATACGTTGCATTGCCATTTTATCTTTAGATAGATCTACTCCATTTTCTTTTTTAAATTCAGAAACTAAGTAGTCCATAATTCTTTGATCGAAATCATCTCCACCTAATTTATTATTACCTGAAGTAGATTTAACTTCGAATACACCATCACCTAAGTCTAAGATAGAAACGTCGAATGTTCCACCACCTAAGTCATAAACTAAAATTGTATGAGCATCTTCTTGTTTATCAATACCATAAGCTAAAGCAGCTGCAGTTGGTTCATTAATAATTCTTTTAACATCTAAACCAGCAATTTTACCTGCATTTTTAGTAGCTTGTCTTTCAGCATCATTGAAGTATGCTGGAACAGTAATAACTGCTTCAGAAACAGTTTCACCTAAATAAGCTTCAGCATCTTTTTTTAGTTTCATTAAAATTTTTGCACTAATTTCTTCTGGAGTATATTCTCTACCATTAGCTTTTACTTTTGATTTAGTTCCCATTTTTCTTTTAATAGAACTAATTGTATTATCTACATTTGTAACTGCTTGTCTTTTAGCAGTTTCACCAACTAATTCTTCGTCACCTTTAAAAGCAACAACAGATGGAGTTGTTCTATTACCTTCTGGATTAGTAATAACAGTTGGTTCTCCACCTTCTAATACAGCAACACAAGAGTTTGTTGTACCTAAATCTATACCAATAATTTTTCCCATAAAAATCTCTCTTTTCTATATTTTTTATTTGCTTACTTTTACCATAGCATGTCTAATAACTTTACCTTTATAAGTATATCCTTTTTGTAAAACATCTATAACAGTATTAGGTTCTACTTCACTATTTTCTTCTGTCATAACAGCATCCATAGTATTAGGATCAAAAGGTTTGTTAATAGCATCTATAATTTCTACTTGATTACTTTGTAAAATGCTACTTAAGTTAGAATAAATCATTTTAAATCCATTTAAATATTTAACAACTTCTTCACTTAATCCTTCTTCATTAACTCCTATAGCTCTTTCAAAGTTATCAGCAATTGGAAGAATAGATTTAATAAAATCTTCACCTTCATATTTAAGAAGATTACTTCGTTCCTCTTCCATTCTTCTTTTCATGTTTTGCATTTCTGCAGTAACACGAAGAACTTTATCTTGAAGAACTTTATTTTCTTCAACTAATTTTTGAAATTCAGAATCATTTTTCTTTTTAAAAATACCTTTTTTAGATTCCTTAACTTCTTTTTCTTCTGAGTCTACAACTTCTTCAAGAGTTTCAACTTCAACATTTTCATCTTGAATAGCGTTTTCCTCTAATACTTTCTCAGTTTTCTTTTTTTCTGCCACGAGAAATCATCTCTCTTTCGTTGTATTTCATATTACAGTAAGTCAAAAATTACTCACGTAATTATTTATTATTTTTATCAATTTCTTTATTAATATATTCTAGTAATCCGATAACTTTATCATATTCCATTCTTTTAGGACCAACTATAGCTAAAGTACCTTCTTCACCATTTATATTATATTTACTTTTAATGACAGTTACATTTGAATCAAATTCATTATCATCACCAATGTAAACATTAACACCATCTTCATTTTCTTCGATTTTTCTAACTAAAGATTCATCTTCAAATTTTGAAACAATTCTTTTAACTTCATCAATACTTCCATATTCAGGTTGTTTCAAAATATTAGCTTTACCACTAAAGAAAACATTACTATTTGCTTTAGTAAAATCATTAAAAGCATCATGAAAGATAGAATAAATAGCTTCGTATTGTTGTATTGTTTTACTAATAACCGGCTTAATTTCAAATTCTAATCTTTCACTAACTCGATTAATAGGAGTTCCAACTAACATCTTATTAATAATTTCACATGTTTTAGAAACTTCTTCAACAAATATGTTTTCTGGTAAAGTAAATTTCTTATTTTCTACGATACCTTTGTTAGTACAAACCAAAGCAACTATTTTATTATTTTCTATAGGAATAATAGTAACTTGTTGTAATGTATTATCACTACTATTTTTACCTAATACTACACTCGTATAATTAGTAAGTTCACTTATTATTTCCATACATTGAACAATTGCATCACTAACTTGTAGTTGTTGATTATTAAATATAGTTTGTAACTTTAACATTTCTTCGCCATTAAGTTCTTTAGGTTTCATTAAATGATCAACATAATACTTGTAACCGGCTTCCGAAGGAACTCGACCACTTGATACGTGATTCTTTTCAAGATATCCTAATTTTTCTAACTCAGCCATCTCATTACGAATGGTAGCGGAAGATAACTTAAATTTCTTACACAATGCTTTACTACCAACAGGTTTAACAGTATTAATGTAAGATTCAACTATTTCTTTTAATAGCTCATTTTGTCTATTGTTCATAATAGTCACCTCTATTAGCACTCTTTTAAAATAAGTGCTAATATAATTATATCACTTAACTAGCACTTGTCAATGGTTGAGTGCTAATATTTATTAAAAATATAATACACAATTATAAATGTAAATGATATAATTTTAATATAGAGGTGATAATATGGCAAAGAAAAGAAGACGAAAATTAAGAACAGAAGTAAAAAGAGCCATGTTATATATATTAGTATTCGTAATAGTAGGAATATATGCAATAAATGAATCAATTAAAATATATAAAGAAGAACAATATAAAAAGACTGACGAATACAAATTAATTGAAATTGGTTATGAAAAAGAAAAAGCCGAATATATAATAAATAATACTAATGATGAAATAGTTAATTATTTAAAAACAAATAATTATAATGAAACATATTATGATATCATTTCATCAAAATATTACTTAAACAAAAATTTTGAAGCATATGTCCAATACCAAGAATTACATGAAAAAGAAGAAATAGATTTAATAATAGCACTAGTAAATACCAATGCTGCATCAGGTTGGTACAATAAAGAAATAGATACAGATATAACTAAAGGCGATTTAATATTAGTAAATAAGTTTTATCATTTAAATAATGAATTTGAAAGAGACGATTTAGTAAAAGCACAATTATCATACGCATATGCTGATAATGAAGCAGCTGAAAAAGTATTATTAGCATTTAAAGATATGAAAGCTGATGTCGAAGAAAAATTAGGTGTAAGATTAATGATTAATTCTTCATACAGATCATACGAAACACAAGAAGAAATATATAATGAATTTAAAAAAGTAAGTTTAAAATACGCTGATTCTTATGCTGCAAGACCTGGATATTCAGAACATCAAACAGGTTTAGCAATAGATATTACATCATTAGAACATCCAAATGCAAAAGTTTTTTCAGAATCAGAAGAATACGAATGGTTAAAAAACAATTGTTACAAGTATGGATTCATATTAAGATATCCAGAAAATAAAGAAAATATAACAGGATATTCAACAGAAAGCTGGCACTTCAGATATGTTGGTGAAATAGCAGCTAAAAAAATACATGATGAAAATATAACATTCGATGAATATTATGCATATTATGTTGAAGGAGACAAATAAAAAAATCTAACATTACGTTAGATTTTTTTATTGTTCTTTTTCCTCTTCTTTAGGTTCCTCTTTCTTAGGATCACTAATAGGAGTATTATCTATCTTTTTAGTTTCATATGAACTACCATTACTACAATAATTAATAGTATAAGAGTTACCACTTATAGTAGCAGTAGCAAATTCACCAATACTACAACTAGTTCCATTTACTTTAATAGCTTCATTAGTTAATTTTTTACCAGTATAATCATATAAATATAATTCATTAGAACTATTAACACCAATAAAATATGTAGGATACATATTAATGTACTTAAAGTCAGAATTAACTACTTTAGCACCAGTAGTATTATAAATATAATATTTATCTCCACTACCTACTTTAAAATAAGCTTTATCACTAGTAATTTTTTGAATTTTATAATCATAAGCAACTGAAGTACTATCAGTATTACCATATATTAATAACCATTTATTTTCACTATTTTGAGCTAAAATATAATTATTACTAAATTTTTCTAATTTATTATATTCAAATCTAATCTTAGCACTTGCTCCACTACTAGTTAAAGAAACCATACCATATTTACCTTTTTTATTTAAAGCAGTAAATACTATATCTTTATCTACATTAGTAAATTTACTATCAATAGAATCAACATAACTACTAACAGATTCATAAGTACCTAAAGTTTTATTATCAACTAAATCATATAAAACAGTAGTACCTTTACCATCACCAATAAATACAAATCTATTATGAATCATCGGAATTGTAAAATCTTTATTTAAAGTATTAGTATAACTTTCATTATCTTCATAAGAAGCTTCTTTAGCTACATTACATGAAGTTAATTCGTTATTGTTACCAATAGTATTTTTATTATTACATGTATAACTACCAATTAATTCAGTCTTTCCTTCATCTTTATAGAAATATAATTTACCATCAAAATAATTCATCATATTATATTTTTTATTAGTATAAATAATATTGTAATCTAAATTAGTATAATTAGGATCTTTAAAATCAGAAGGATAAATAGCAACAGCTAATACTTCATCTTTTAATTCAAGTGAAAAGCTTTGTTTAGCTTTATCTAAAGATTTATCTTCATTATAAACATAAGTTAATACATATTCTTTATTTTTTAAAGATATACCTTCTTCATTCATTTTATTATTTTCAAAATCTCTAATATATAATTTATTATTAGAATCAACTAATCCCATATAGTTATCAACTACAGTAGCAAATGTATAACTATCAGCTAATAAATCACCTTTATAATTATAAACACTATAATCTCCACCAGTTTTAGCAACAATTAAACTGTCGCTATATTGTTTAATTTCTAAATTACTAGCTAATGGTGAACTTAATTCTTTTCCTCTATCATTAATTAATACATAACCTTTGCTACTTAAAGCTAAGATTTCTTCTCTACCATCAATCATACCTAAATAATTATATATAGGTTTAATTAAATCAGAAACTGAATCTCCTTCAATTTTTAATAAACCATATTGATTATTGCTTAAACTACTATATACAATATAACCTGAATCATAAGATTTAACAGTTTTATAAGTATCAATTTCTTTTCCAGAAGTAATTGAATACATAACAACTTTTTCATCTTTTTCATTAGAATTATCATTAATAAATACATAATTATCATTAAATATAGGCATTCTTTGAGGAATATCTTTTCCATCTTGATCAACAGTAGCTACACTATCAAATGAATCTCTATAATTATTAAATGCTACATAACATAAATCAGCATCTTTATTAGCACATTCATAAGAACCAATTTCATTTTCACTATCATCTAAAAAATATAAATAACCATTCTTATAATAGAAATTATCTACTATTACAGGTGCTTCTTCTATAGCATCTGGTTGTTTTTCTTCAACTTTATTATCTTTTTTAGTTAATAATAAAATACCAACTATAATTCCAATTATTAAAATAATAATTCCAATTATAATTCCAATTTTTGCACCTTTAGGTAATGCTTTAAATTTAGTAATTAATTTTTTAATACCTTTTTCACTATTTTCTTCTTTAGCTGGTTCTTCTGCTTCTTCTTCTTCTTTTTTCTCCTCAGCAAGTAAAGCTTCTGCTTCTTCAATATTTTTTTCAGCTAATGCTTCTTCAGCTTTTTCTTCTTCAGTAGTTTCTAAAACTTCTTCATCTACATCTTTATACTTTTCACTTCTACTAACTGATGATTCATTATCAATATCAGAATTTTTCTTAACACGAGTCATCGGTTCATCATTAATCTCAGATAATACTTTAATAGGTTTAGTATCTTCTCTATCGATATCGTTCATATAAAACATCCTCTCTACTTTTATATATCTAATTATATCATAAAAAAAAGATAGAAAACTATCTTTTTTATTATTTGTTTACTACTACTTTAGAATCATCTTGTAATAATAATTCAGCCTTCATTGTCATTTTAGCACTATTAGTTGCTTCATCAAGAACTAAATCATATTCCAAAGATAAAATATCTTTAACTTTATATTCTTTAAAGTCATTAACAGCCATTTTAGTCAATTTACTATCAACATTTAAATAAACACTATCAACAGTACCATCTTCATAAATAACCATTAATTGTTCACTAGCATCTGTAGTTGCATTTTGGTAAACACCAATCTTAGAAACCTTTTTATCAAAACTAATGCTATCGCCTTCAATAGCCAAACTATCTTCTTCAGTACCAGCTATACTTCTATAACTTACATATGCTGTATCGGAATTATAAGTAACATTAAAATAATTACCTTTAGCATTCTTAATAATATTTGCAACATCTGAAGCACAGTTATTAAGTGATTTCTCTTTGTCTTCTTCTTTTTTATCTTCTTTATTTTCTATTTTACCAAAATTATTTTCAGCAAGTTTTTGACCAGTATATACACCACCAATAGTACATCCAGCAATAAATACAATTATAAATAATGCTTTTACAATACCAAAAAATACATTTTCTTTCTTTTCCATATTATCCCCTATTCTTCAATATATTCTTTTATATTAGCACCGTCAATAGAATAAAATACATAATCTTTTTCACCAACAATATATTTATGATAATCTAATTTACCTTCATCAAAAGTAGAATAATAGAAACATGTTGTTACTTTATCATCTTTTTCTAATTCGACAATTCTATAATCTACTACATGTTTAAATTCATGAATAAGATTTAAATCTTCATCATATAAAGCAAATTCAAATTCATAATCTTTTAATAACATATAATAGATATCAAACATAAAATAATAATTACCTTCATCATCAACATAACTAGTAACAGATTCAATATTATTAATATATTGTTCTTTGTCACCATTAGTAAAGATAAAAGGACTAGATCCTTCTAATACTTTTCCATTATATTGTATTTTTTTACCATCATTAGAATAAACAAATTCACCTTTGCACTCCAAATTTTCGCATTCAAAAGAATCATAATAATTAACTTCTGTTAAATGTTTTCCTTCAACAAATTCGTCTTCAACTTTGCTGACATACTTAGTTTGAACTTTTTCTTCATTATTATCTTTTTTCAAATTAGATAACTTATCTCCAGCTATAGCTCCACCAATAACACAAGCTACTATAAAGATAATAGTTAAAACATATGATAATATTATTTGAGTTTTATCACTCTTCATTATTAGCGCTCTCTTCAACAGTCTTTACGATAACAGCTGGATATTTATCAGTTTCTTCTTTAAATCCATAACCTACCATAAAGAATATACTAGAAACTAAAAGAATAGAACATAAAACAATTATAAATCTACAAACAGACATATATCTTTCAAATGTTTTACTTGTTCCTTTAAATTTACTTACATTTTTAGATGAAGTACTTTTTGTTGCAGTACTTTTTGTTGTACTAGCTTTTTTAGTTGTTTTTTTAGCATCACTTTTTGTAGCCATAATACACACTCCTTTACTATTAATCTACAACTATTATAACACAAAAAAATACTAATTAAAGTATTTTAATCAGTATTTCATTCATTACATAAATATAATCAGGGTTAATATATATATAACCATCTTCATATATTAATTCTTTTTCTTTAATAGCGGTCCTTAAATTAAAAGCTTCTTGTAAATTGATTTCATATTTATTATAAAAATCTTGTAAATTTATACCTTCCATTTTTCTAAAACCAAGCATAACTTCATTATACATTTTATCTTCTAAACTAAGTAACTCAGAACTTAATATATATTTGCCTTCAAAATATTCAGTTAAACTTCTAGTGTTTTGATATCTAACACCATTAACGTATCCATGAGCGCCTAATCCAAACCCATAATATTCTTCATTATTCCAATATTTTAAATTATGTTTACTCTCTTTACCTTTTTTAGCAAAATTAGAAATTTCATAATGTTCATAATCTTTTTTATCAAGTTCATCTAATATCATTTCATACATAGATGCATCTAATTCTTCAGGAATAGGTATAACTCCATTATTACTAATCTTAGTATTATCTTCAACTATTAAAGAATATGTACTAATATGATCAGGTTCTAATTTTAAAATCAAACCAATATCTTTTTTTAAATCTTTTAATGTTTCACCAGGAATACCATATATTAAATCAACATTAATATTGTCAAAACCTTTTTTTCTACATAATTCAATTTTATTTTTAGCATCATCAAAATCATGTTTTCTTTCCATAAATTCAAGCTTTTTTTCGTCAAAAGATTCTATACCAATACTTAATCTATTAACACCATTCTCTTTTAATATACTAAGCATATCTTCATTTATATCATTTAAATTACATTCAAAAGTAAATTCTTCAACTTCAGATAAATCAATCTTATTAAGAATATCAAATAAGTATCTTAAATCTTTACCTTGTAATATAGACGGAGTTCCACCACCAATATACATAGTATGAATTTTTTCTCCATGATACCTATCATTAATTTCCATTAATAAAGCATTTAAATATTTTGTAACCCATGGACCATTATATAGTAATTTACAAAAGTCACAATAGCTACAAATGCTTCTACAAAAAGGAATATGAATATAACAACTATCCATAACATCACCCTACCAAATTAATTATATCACAACATTTAAATCTATTACATTCTTCTTATTCTTTATCTCATTAATTTTATTTTCAATATCTATTTTTAATTCTTCATTAAATCTAGAATCGTTTTCAATCTTACTTTTAACAAATAACATATTATCATAATTAGAATTATTATTATCATTAATTATTTCATCAATATAGATATAAAATAATTTAATATAAGCATCATAACAACCATTATTACCAGCTATAGTTAAATATTTAATAGCAGTATCCTTATCCTTAACAGGAACAATATCATCATATCCATTTAAATAATAATATAAAGCTAAATTATAATACGCATAATAACATAAAACTCTATAATTACTATCCAAAGCTTTATTATAATAATTAAAAGCTTTACTCATATCTTTTTCTAATAATCCTAATCTATAATATTCTCCAACTTTATTACAAGCCCAACTTTCACCTAAAGCAGCAGATTTCATATAGTATTCAAAAGCTTTAGTAAGATCATTTTGTTCTTCATATAAAGTACCAAGATTATTAAATGCATACACATAATTACTATCAGCAGCTATTTCATAATGTTTAATGGCTTTTTTAATATCTTTCTTTAAAGGATGAATACCATTTCTATACATATTACCAATAACATTAGAAGCAGCTACATTACCTAATTCAAAAGCTTTTAATAAATACTTATAACCTTTTTCTAGTTCAAGATCACTCATGCTACCAATCAAACCTTTTATATACATATTACCTATCATATAATTAGCACCTGCATGATCTAATGAAGCAGCTTTAGATAAATATTCTAAACTATGATCATATCTAGGATATCCTGCATAATAACCATAAAACTCATTAGTACCCATTTCAAAATTAGCATAAGCATTACCAGATAAAGCTAATTGTTTTAACGAATATTCATAATTAATACCTTCCCTTAATTTTAAAGATAAGTATTCTTGTAAACTAGAACTACTAATACTAGTATCATTTAGTATATTATCTAAAACTTCTTTTTTTAATTCATTTTCATATATTGGTTGTTTCTTATATAAAACTATAAATAATAATTCCTCAACTAAAGCTTCATATATATTTGAATCATGAATATAAGATTTAATATTACCAACTAAACTATTACTAACATCTTTATCATTTTTAGCTATATTATAAAGCTTATTAGCTAAGTACTCAGCACTACTATTGTTATTTATAAACTCAATCTTATTATTATCTATAATATAAACATTACCATCAATAATAGATAACAAACGAATAATATTATTACAAAATTCAGTTTTATCTTTTTTATACCTATTACTTTTATTTAAAAATATTTGTTTATATTCTCCACCAATACTTCTACAACCAACACAATAATTATTAACAGTTGTATCATTAATATTATCTACATCAAATAAAGAACAAAATATTTCGCTTTGTAATGCAGAAAATTTATTTTTACTTAATTCCTTAATAATTCTAAATAAATTACCTAAACTTAAGTGTTCATCATTATCATTCATTTTAATATAGTTCTTCTTCATATATATCACCAACTAAATAATAACACATTTGTGGATTTTTGTTAAACTTAACTAATATAGTGTGGAATATAATAACTTTTATTATTAAGAGACAAAGAATATCATTATATTAAGAGGAGGAAAGACTATGAAAAAAATATGGTCAAATTACAAACAAACAATATTATTAGTAATAGGTCTAATAATAGGTGCTGTCGTAGGAATAATATGGGGAGAAAAAGCTAGTTATCTAGCACCATTCGGAGAATTATTTATGAACTTATTATTTGTAATAATAGTTCCATTAATATTCTTAACAATCACAACATCAATAGCAAAAATAAAACAACCTAAAAGATTAGGAAAACTATTGATATCAATTATCGGTACTTTTGTAGTAGTATCATTAATTGCAGCAGTAATCGGATTAGTATCAACTTATTCATTTAAGTTAATTAATCCAAAAGATTCATCTACAATACTAGAAGTATTAGATGCAGGAACTGAAGCTGAATCAGTTGAATTAAATATTATAGAAAGAACAATTCAAGCAATTAGTGTATCAGATTTTTCACTATTACTTACAAGAGATTCAATCCTAGCAATAGTAGTATTCTCTATTCTATTCGGAATCGCTTTAAGTAAATCAGGAGAAGACGGAAAACCACTATTAAACGTATTAGAAGCAGCAAATAAAGTTGTATTTAAATTTATAGATATAATAATGTTATATGCACCAATTGGATTAGGTTGCTACTTTGCTTCATTAGTAGGAACATTCGGTAGCGAAATAGCAGTTGGATATTTAAAAACATTTGTATATTATACAGTAATAGCAATAGCTTATTTCTTTATAATATATTCATTATATGCATTTATAGCTGGTGGTAAAAAAGGATTAAAAGCATTCTGGTCAAATATATTACCTGCTGCAGCAACATCTATTTCAACATGTTCATCAGCAGCATCTATACCAGTAAATGTAAAATGTGCTAAAAAAATTGGAGTTTCAGACGATGTAGCCGAAACAATGATTCCACTAGGAACTTCATTCCATAAAGATGGATCAGTAATCGGAAGTGTATTTAAAATAATGTTCTTAGTATACTTATTCGGAACTACCCCATCTATTGGTAAAGTATTAGCAGTATCCTTAATAGCTACTCTATTAATTACAGCTGTACCAGTTGGTGGTGGTACAATATCTGAAACAATGATATTAACAATGATGGGTTTCCCAATGACAGCATTACCTATTTTAACTATTATTGCAACAATAATTGATCCAGCAGCAACATTATTAAATGTAACTGGTGATACAGCATCTTCAATGATTACATCAAGAATTGTAGACGGAAAAGACTGGATGAATAAAAAAGAAACAATTATCGATAAAGTTAAAAACAAAATAACAAAAAAAGACTAGTAAATAAACTAGTCTTTTTATATTATCCATTTTTAAGACAAAAAAAATATATTGTCCGTCAAAACAATATATTTTTTCGCCGAGCTAATTAAACTTATATCAACTATTGACGATAGTATCTATAAGCACTTATCAATTTAAAATTCGGCATTTGAGTACGTACACACTTAACAGCCTGATAAGTTAGCAATAACAGTAAAAAATAATTAATCATAAAATGTAAGTCAATGTAATTTAACGATACTTTTAAGTATTGTTTAATTATCATTCTGCTTACTAAAAGATGCATTACTTATTATGTTAGCCGATCATTAATAAGTATTGATTAAGATACTTTATTAATATTAATGTGATATGATAATTAGAAACCATCAATATCACAGGGCTAACTAATAATGTAATATTTGCATCATCTGTATGCTACATTACTATTAAGTAACCTTAGTATACTATTTAAATTTATACTTGTCAATAGTATTTTTAAAATTTTTTTTATTTTTTTATTCATCTACTAAAGTATCATAAGAAGTCTTAATAGAATCCTTAGTTTCATTTATGAAAGCTCTTGATCCAATTATCAATAACTTCTTAGAATTATCAAAATTAAAATGATTACTAATCTCGATATTTAATTTTTCTTTGACATCATACTCTTTAACATAGTCTTCATAAACACTAATAATCCACTTATTAATAGCTACATTATTTTCAAGTACAACTACTCTCTCTCCATTATCATTTAAATTATCATTAATTACCTTAATTAAAGATAACGGATTTCCTTCTATTAAAAAACTAGAATCATTAATAAAGAAAAAAGACATAGTAGTTAAATTTTCATTAATAAAATTAACTAAATAATTAATATCATACTTCGTTCCTTGTATTTTATTATCAATTAATAACAATTGAAGAACAGTGTTAACATCTTCATATATCTTATATTTCAAATAGCTAAGCCATGAATTCATTTTATCAACCCTTTTTATAATGTTTTATTATTCTTTTTATTAGATTCAATTAATGTATCAATAATCATTTGAGCTTCTTGACTATATTCAACTCCACTTACAACACGAGGTAATCTATTTTCCCAATTCTTACTATGATACAATCTATCAATTTCATCAGTTTGAGTATTTTTAATAAACTCAATTATTTCAGATTTACTCATTTTAGCAAATTTAGTAAAATTATCAATCTTCATAACATATGTTGCATTGGATTGAGCAGGTTTAGTACATTTATCATCATCATAGAATTTTTCAAACACAACAATTCCATTGTAATACATATATCCTATATAGCCAGCAAATCTATCTTTACCTACAATTTTAGCAGCATAATTAGTTCTTTCAAAAACCATTTTTCTAAAAATAATATCTTCAGTTTCAACTACTTTAGCAGGAGCTTTTGAACCAACTGTTCCACTACTCTTGCTAGATACTTTTGAACCAGTTTCACCAGGAGCTAAAATATCCCAACCAGTTTTAATAATATCAGCATCTTTTTCACTAGTAACCTTAAGTAAATTAGTTATACCATCAATATTATGAACTACCCCCATCTTTTTAGCTTGTTCAGCACTAAATTCCACTCTTTGAAGATTATCCTTATGTTCTCTTTCAATCTTTTCATATTCTTTTCTTAAATCTCTAATAGTATAGAATTTGAATTTATTTTCTTTATAATCAAAATACTTAATCATAGGATTATAATCAGTATCTTTAAAACATTCATCTATTAAATATAAATATTGACCTAAACACGCAAAACAATTATGTACATAACCTTTACCATCAGCATTTTTACTCATTTGATCAAAATAGTTAACAAAATCAACTACACATTTACAATATATCAAATAGAACTTATCAATATCGAAACAATCCATAAATTCTTTTTCAGGTATCAAATTATTTTCAGTTATATTTATTTTAATATTTCTAATAATAGTCACTATATTACTAAACATATCTTTATTCTTTTGTAATAAACTATTATTCATCATTAAACCAGCTTGTTTAAATCTAGTATTAATAGCATCATAATGAGGAGAATTAACACCATTATTTAAAACATCTCCATGCATATTACGAAGTTCAACAATTTCTTTTTTAACTTTATCTGCTAAAGCTAATTCATCTAATTGTAAAACTCCATCAAACATTTTTTCTTTATCAACAAAAGCACTCTTTTGACTTAATAAAGCCATTAAAGAAAAATTATAAGCATATTTTAAAGCTCTATTAGATCCATCTGCACTAGGAACAGATTCTAAACAAGGGCACATTACTTTTAAAACATTTCCAGTAAATAGTTCAGGATTAATCCCTCTATAAAAATATTTATCTACTACTTTTTGATATAAAGAACAACCTTTATTATCAACTTTAGAATTAATCATCCATATATCTTTACTTGGTTCATAAATATTAACCATATTATTAATATTAGAAGATAAATAAAAAGAATCTTTAAAAGGAATCATTGGATTAATAATATTATAATCCCTCATCATAGCTAAGAATTCTTCATGTTTTTGTGGATCAACTCTTCCCATTACATTTCCTCCAATTCTTCTTCTCTAATTCTTTTTAATCTTGCTTTAACTAATAAAGTCAATTCTAAAGTGGCATTAACTTTTGGTAAAACAATTAAAGCATCTTGTAGTTTAGTCTTTAAAGATACATTATCTAAAACATCATCTTTTTCCTTTTCTATATCAAAATCAATTTCATTTACAGACAAGAAATCTTTAATATAATCTTCAATATCTTTTAATACATATTCTTTAGAAGAATATTCATCCATTTCTCTAATACCGAAATATGCACCAATTAAATATCTATATGTATCTTTTAAGTCCATACCAAAACCTCCACTATTTATTCTTTTTCTCTTATTCTACTAACATTAGATTTAATAAAATCTAATAAAATATCTTTAGTTTCATCATCTAGCTTTCTAGATTTTTTTATAATAGAAAATAAATTTTTAACAGATAACAAATCTCTAGTTTTATATATTTCTAATTCTCTAAATATATCAAAGATAGCTGTGCACATTTGTTTTCTGTGTTTATCATCATGATCATCTAACCAAATAGTTAAACTATTATCAATCTTTTTACTTAAACTGCTCAATTCAGTTCTAACAAATTCATCATCTTTAACTTCCCAATTAAATGGATTATGAGCATTAATACCTTTTTTATTAGATTTAACAACAGTAAAATCATCAGTATGACGTAATAATAAACCAACTATAGAATAATTGGGCATTATTAAATTTAATTTTTTTTCAACTTTTTTATATTTTAAAGAATTAATATTTTGTTTTCTTAAACCAGGTCCATCAAAACTATATATTTTTTTTATTTTATCTCTATCAAAGAAATTAGCATTCATAGATGCAATTAAAGCTAAATGGCCACCCTTAGAATGTCCACCAACAATTACATTCTTTTCAAATATAGTAATAGCTTTATCTAAATATTTAATAGCGTCAATTTGACAAGGAACAGGATAAGAATAACACAATTTAGTATCTTCTTCCCAACCAACTATATTATTATCAGTTCCTTCAAAACTAACAAATGTAGTACCATCATCTAACTTCATAGTTAAAGCGCCAAATTGTTCATCAAAAGTAACCTTATATACATAATTATATAAAAGAATATTTTGATATCTTTTTTTATTCATTAATACTTTAGCTAAATAGAACATATCTTTTTGAGGAATACCTCTAGTATTATATTCTCTTCTCTTTTCATCAGTACAGAATTCTTTCATTGCCCAGAATAAAGTTGTATATTCTCTACCACTAGAAACAATACCATCTAATTCTAAATAAGACATACAAGATAAAATACAAGCATCAATCTCATTAAACTTTTTATCACTAAATAATATATCTCCATATTTATCTAAATAATCATAAATATTAGCCATACTACACCAACTTTTCTTAATATTCTCTTTTTATCCATTCCATTATTAACTCAACAATATAATTAATTTCATTGCGAGTTAATTCCTTACCCATATTTATATGATGCCACTTTTGAAGACACCCTCTACAACAACTAGCAGTTGCATGTTGTGCAATAAAAACAGGATGATTCTTTGTAGGAGTTTGGCTTCCATCATTGACAGGATAAGCATCTCCTAATTTACTTTCAATAAATGAATAAGCATGTTCTCTAATCTTATCCAAACCATTTTTATCTATATAATCTCTTTCTTTTTGTTTCAATTTAAAACTAGTTCTAAAAGTAGATTTACTTAAACTATTCAATTTAGCATCTATTAATCTTTTACCATTAGCATTCATTAAAATATAACCATAGCAATAATAATTATTAAAATAACTATAACTATACCAATAAATAAATTATATTTAGTATAATCTGTAATACTTTTAATATAATTATCATAATTTTCAACTAAAGAATCATAAACTTCATTTAAATTTTTAAAACTAGATAATCTCGAATAAACATGTTTATCATCACCAGCATGCTTATAATT
This sequence comes from Bacilli bacterium, assembly GCA_016296185.1. GTDB lineage: Bacteria > Bacillota_I > Bacilli_A > RF39 > UBA660 > Coprovivens. Next base: position 16,131 of record JAEDJT010000002.1, on the reverse strand, counting down.
AATAGTCATATCTCTATTAACATTATAGAATTTAGTCATATTTATTCCTAAAACTCTTTTAAAGAATTCAGTAGAATTAATAACCGCTATTTTCTTTTTATGTTTAGGAGTTTCATCTAATTTTTCAAAATAATCATTTATTTTATTTGCAATTCTTTCACATAATTCTTTATCAATTAGCATTTGTTTATATGACTCAGATATATTCTTTATACTATTTGAATCTGTAGAACTTAATAATTTAGAAATATCTTTTTCATCATTATAATATTTTATAATATCTCTAGCTTGATCCCAGAATTCGACATCAGTAGAATCATCACTAGTATCTAATTTAGTTAAATCATTTTTATTAAACAAACACAACTTAGCTCTTAAATATATAACTTTAAAATTAACACTATTTAAATCTAATTTATCAATTTGTTTTAAAACTTCTTCATATTTTTCTTCATCAATTAATTTATTTAATTTATCTAAAACAGTTTTTTCATCTAAGCTATTTAATTCAAATTTTTCTTCAACGTTTGCTAATGTTGTTTTTTTAATAGCATCATTAACATTAAAAGAGGATCCACAATGAGTGCATATAGCTTTTTTATATTTAGTTTCTACTTCAATTTCTTTATTACAATCAGGACATTTAACTATATTAACTATCATATAAAACTCCTCCTATCCATACACTATTATTATAACATATAAAAACTATATTTTTAACTTATTTTTCTACTTTTAAATTAACAGGATTAACATGTATTACAGTTAAATAAATTTCAGGTATTTTTTCCTTAATTTCTTTTTCTAAATGATCTGCAATTCCATGACTTTCAAAAGTACTTAATTCTCCATCAACAAATATTGTAAATGATATTTGATATCTATAACCAACTGGTGTTGCATTAAAATGATTAACTTTTAATACCTCTTTATGATCAAAGATAATATCTAATACTTTATTCTTTATATTAACACTGATAGTTTTATCCATTAATACATCATAACTTTTAATAAATATTTCAACACCAGATAGAATAATCCATAAAGAAATCAATATACCAACAATACTATCTATATATTTAATTCCAAAATAACTTAAAACAGCAGAAAATAAATTTAATGATGTTAAAAAGCAATCATTTCTATGATCATCACTATTAGCTTTAACTAATAAATTATCATACTTTTTAGCAACTTTATTAGTATATAAGAATAAAAAGAATTTAACTATAATAGTAATAATACAAACAATTATTAACCAAAAATTAAATACAAAATTGTCTTTAATAAATATTCCTACTACTGAATCATAAACTATTTTTAATCCTAAAAATACCATAGTAATACTAATAAACATTGAGTATAAATATTCAGCTTTACCATGACCTAAATTATGATCATCATCAGCATCTTTACTAGCTATTCTATTACCAATATAAGTCATAAAAGAATTAAATATATCTGACCCACTATTGCATGTATCAGCAATCATGGCTTGACTATGAGTAATAATACTAATAATCAACTTTATTACAAATAAGAATATATTTCCAATAACCCCAAATAAACTAGCTTTTTTTGTTTCTTCAAATCTTTCCATTTCATTTCACCTACAATATAACATCTAATATCATCATTATTATAAAACCTACAATAAAACCAAATACATTTAACTTATTTTCATTATTTGATTCAGGTATTAATTCCAGTACTATTACATATATCATTGCACCTGCAGCAATTGATAATAAGTAAGGTAATAAAGTACTTACAGTATTAGTAAATAATAAAGTTATTAAACAACCTAACAATTCGAATATTGCTGATATAAAACCATATATAAACGATTTATAAGAAGTATACCCTTTTTTAAATTTATTTAACGAAACAATAAAACCTTCAGGAATATTTTGTATTCCAATACCTATACTTAAAGCAAGACAAGATATTAAAGATGCATTACCTAACAAATAAGAAGATAATAATACACCTACTGCCATACCTTCAGGTATATTATGAACACTAATCGCAAACATAACTTTATCTAATATAAAATAATCTTTATCAATAACTAATCTATCTAATAAATAAAATAAAAATATACCTAATAATAAACCAATACTTGATTTATATACATTACCAATATCAATACTAGGTATAATTAATGACCAAATACTTGCTGCCATCATAATACCAGCAGCTAAACCAAGAATAATATTTTCCATATTAGTCTTAATCTCAGTTCTAATAAAAAATATTATTAAAGAACCAATACATGTTCCTATAAAAGGAATTAATATACAATAAACCATAATAATTCTCCTATCATTATAGTTTATTCCATTATTCTATTAGTGATAAAAAAAGATGATTACTCATCTATTATATTATTATCATTATCAAATTTAACATCTAACACTTTTCTACTAGCTAAATAATCACACATATGAACAAATTTTTGTTCAGGAGTTTTAGGTAATGGTAGTATAACATCACTATAATCACTAGTGTTAAATCTTCCCATATGAGAACTAATAATATCATATAAGAATTCAATATCTTCCTTATTTAATTTTAATTCTTTTTCATGTTTCTTAATAAATTCACCAGCTAAAACTGGGTGATCAAAACGTGTATATTTTTCTTCAACTTCTCCTTTTTTTAAACTATCATGTAATAATAATCCCATAATAATTAAATCTTTTGTATGTTGAGGAAATTTATATATACCAAATAATTCATATGCCATTCTAACAGCAGCTTTAGTATGTCTAACTAACCCACCATCTCCAGTTGCATAACTAGGATGATATTTACCTGTACTACTAGCTGGAATAGTAAAAAAATATTCAGGAATTAAATCAATCATAATACTTAAAGATTTTTTAATATCTTTATCAATAATATAATCTAATTCAACTTTAAATAACTTTTGTCTATCCATATTATCACCTACCAAAAATTATATAATAATTACTATCTATTTACTAGATTTTTTATATAATAATGATAATTCCATTATATCATCACCATAATTCTTTTTATACTCATCTATAGTTTCTTTAATACCAATAACTTGATTTAAAGACATATCATGATTATCAATATCTTCTATAGGAAGAATAAATTCATCTTCCTTACCACTCTTATCAATAAATGTATTTTTATGTTTCAAGTAATATTGATATGATTCAACTTTGTCTAATCTATCAGTTAAAATGCCACACCAAAATTCATTAATAAGTAAATTTACATCATTAAAAGCTAATAAAACACAAGCTAAAATAATTTTACTAACTTTACTTAAATCTAAATTATAAGCAAAAAACATACCGATAATACTACCAACAATAGGTGTCCACTTATGTAAAAATAGCAAAAAAGATTCTTTACTCAACTTATCAATATAGTCTTCACTATATTTTTCAATTTGTTCAAGTAATTTATATCTATAAACATTATAATTATGAGCACTATAATCTTCATTACTATGTTCACCATCAGCATACATAATAGAAGTATTATCTAAAATTCTATCTAAATAAACAATGTAATCAGATTTATTATCTTCTTTACGACTCATATCTATCATAATATCACCTAACTCTCTTTATTAAATTTTTTAGTTAGCTTTAATTTATAATCATTTTTTACTTCAGGAGTGAAATAAGCATCTATTTGTTCAAAATGCTCAACTTCAAATAAAACATCAATATTTGCAAGATTAACAATATACCAATCTTTATACTTATTATCAGAAGGGTCTTTAATTCTAACACTAAAATCTTTTTTATGTTTCAATAATTCTTCAGATAATTTAACAATATTTAATTTAGAATTAACTTGATATATTTTACTATCAACAAAAAATTGATACCCAAAAGAAATCATTGCAATAGCTATACAAAAAATTGTTTTTAAAATATTTGGTAAATCACCATAAACAGTAAAACCTAAAGCAACTAATTCAATAACAATACTAACAATAATATTTCTAAATTCATTAAATTTCTTTTTCTTCATACTAGCAACAAATTCATCCTTATACATATAAAATTGTTTTTCCATTCTACTCAAAAAAGAATTAAAAGAACTAATATTAAAGTCTTCAATAATAGAAGAACCATCAGCATATTTAACTAAAAACTTATCATATTCTTTACTTAACAAAATATCAGTAATAAAAGTATCTTTATCATATTCATTTAAAGTTAAATCAATCATAAATATTATCCTTTCTTCATTACCGGTTCACTTTCTTCATTATAATTAAGAAGATTATACATATTATTCATTCCATCTATAGAACGAAAACTTTCAATATTATTAAAATTAATAATTTGAGACTCTTTAATTTCACCAGTTTCTTCATTTATTATTTTACCATAATATTGACTCATATGTTTTTGTAAATAATCCATTAATGCAACATGTTCCTTAACTTTATCTAATTGAATAAATTTCAAATTACAATTAATCCTAAAACATAAACCAGTAAAAGCAATTAATAAACTAAGTATAACTTTAATAACAACATGAACATCCATAGTACAAGAAAAATATAAAACAATAATAGTTGATAACGTACCAATAAATCTTTCATTAATAACTTGAAGATATTTTCTACTTATCATCTTATCAAATTTTTCTTTATATTCTAAAAATTGTTTTTCTAATCTATATAAATATAAATTATAATTATGATCATTAACACAATCACTATATTCAACATGACCATCACCAAATGTTAATTCAAACTGTTTTCCATCTTCAGTAACACTAACATTAGTAATAAACTTTTTAGCTTCATCATAGTTAGTTGCCATATTTATCATAAGACCATCCCCCAAGTTAACTTATTATATCAAAATAAACAAAAAAAGGAATATAAAATTCCTTTTATTTATCAGCTTTTAATACAGATAAGAATGCTTCTTGAGGTACTTCTACTCTACCTACCATTTTCATTCTTTTCTTACCTTCTTTTTGCTTCTCTAATAATTTCTTTTTACGAGAAATATCTCCACCATAACATTTAGCTAATACATTCTTTCTCATTGCACTAATATTTTCACGAGCAATAACTTTACTACCAACACTAGCTTGTAAAGGTACTTGGAATAATTGTCTAGGAATTATTTCTTTTAAATTCTCAACAATCTTTTTACCTCTATCATAAGCAAAATCTTTATGAACAATAACACTTAATGCATCAACTATTTCACCATTAATTAAAATATCCATCTTGATTAAATCTGATTGTTTATATCCACATAATTCATAATCAAATGAAGCATAACCCTTAGTACTAGATTTTAGTTTATCAAAGAAATCATATACTATTTCAGCTAAAGGTATTTCATAATGAATATTAACTCTAGTAGGATCAATATATTCCATACCAATATAATCCCCTCTTTTATCTTGGCATAATTCCATAATAGGACCAATATAATCAGAAGGAACAAATATATTAGTTCTAATATAAGGTTCTTCTATCTTAGTAATAGTACCTCTATCAGGCATTTTAGTAGGACTATCAATAACTTCAACTTTACCATTAGTTAAAGTAACATTATATATAACTGATGGACTAGTTGCTATAACATCTAAATCAAATTCTCTTTCAAGTCTACTCATAATAATATCCATATGAAGTAAACCTAAGAAACCAGTTCTAAAACCAAATCCTAAAGCGTCGGATGTTTCAGGTTCAAAAGTTAAAGCGGCATCATTTAATTGTAATTTTTCTAAAGCTTCTCTTAATGCTGGAAATTTGTTTGGTTCAATTGGGAATATACCACTATAAACCATAGGTTTCATTGGTTGATAACCAGGTAATTGTTCTTCAGCTTCAGTTCTTAAAGTTGTAATAGTATCACCAACTCTAACACTTCTAATATCTTTAATAGAACCGCTTATCCATCCAACTTCGCCAGATACTAATTCTTTTTTAATTTCCTCTTTAGGATGATTAACACCTAAATCAACAACATCATAAGAATCACCAGTTGCTAACATTTTCATAGTATCTTTACTAGTAATTTTACCATCAAATACTCTTACTAAGGCAATAACACCTCTATACGCATCAAAATGACTATCAAATATTAAAGCTCTAGTAGGTGCATCATTATTAATTTTAGGAGCTGGAACTCTTTCAATAATAGCTTTAACAATATCTTCAACACCTTGACCTGTTTTAGCACTACAAAGTAGTACTTCTTCTTCCTTAAAACCTAATACATCATGTAACTCTTTTAATACTTTAGGGACATCAGCATTAGGTAAATCAATTTTATTAATTACAGGAATAATAACTAAATCATCATTTAAAGCTAAATATAAATTAGCTAAAGTTTGTGCTTCAATACCTTGAGCTGCATCAACAATTAAAATAGCACCTTCACAAGCAGCTAAACTTCTGGAAACTTCATAACTAAAGTCTACATGACCAGGAGTATCTATTAAATGTAATGTATAATCTTCATTATTATAATTATAATGTAATTGAACAGCATTTAACTTAATAGTAATACCTCTTTCTCTTTCAAGATCCATACTATCAAGCATTTGAGCTTTCATATCATGTTTATCTACTCCACCAGTTATTTCTAATATTCTATCTGCTAAAGTACTTTTACCATGATCTATATGTGCAATAATAGAAAAGTTTCTTATATTTTCTTGTTTCATAGTTCTTCACCTGATAATGATTATAACAAAAAAATAAGTAACATGCTAGTTACTTATTTTTTCTCTAATTCTTCTATTCTTTTTAATATTTCATTTTGATTTTTTATTAACTTCTTAATATCATCATGTAAGTCTTCAAGTATTAATTCACTCTTTAAATCAATTTGATAATCATTTTGACTTCTTAAACTATCTTTTTTAGCTTGTCTATTTTGACTCATCATAATTAATGGAGATTGTAATGCTGATAAACAACTTAATAATAAGTTAAGTAAAATAAACGGATAAGGATCTACAGAAGAATTATGTAATACAACCATATTAACTATAATCCAACCAACTAAGAATCCTACAAAACAAATAATAAAAGTCCATGATCCCGCAATTTCAGCTACTTTATCAGCAGCTTTATCACCAAATGTAGAATTACTATCTTCCATTTTATCTACATCAACTGCTATTGGTTTATCAATAAGCATTTCAAGTAAATCATCTTCTTGAGCTCCATCAAGTTCTTGCTTTAATAACTTTTTAACTAAAGCTTTCTTATTTACCGAATTATTATTTTCCATACTATCACCTATATTATTATAACATAAAAAAACTAGTATTTAACTAGTTTTCTTCTTCATAATTACAAGATGAACAAACAATCTTGTTTTTCTTCTCTAATAACATATCTCCACATTCAGGACATTTTCTACCAATAGGCATATCCCAATAAGCAGTTTTACATTTTGGATAGTTATTACATCCATAGAATACTTTACCTCTACGAGATTTCTTTTCTACTATCTTACTATCACAATTTGGACAATTACAAATTTCTTTAACTTCTACTTCTTCTTTCATAATAGTCTTACATTCTGGATAATTAGAACAAGCTTCAAATTTACCAAATCTACCATTTCTAATAACCATAGGACTACCACAATTAGGACAAATATTTCCAGTTTCTTCTGGTTGAGATTTTTCCATATTTTTAAATGCATCTTCAACTAAAGGTTCGAATTTATCATAGAATTCTTTTAATACATCAATGTTATTAATTTTAGCATCAGCTATTTCATCTAATTCATTTTCCATATTTGCAGTATAATCTACATTTACAATATCACTAAATCCTTCTTGTAATTTATCAGTAGTTTCAATTCCAATATCTGTAGGAATAAATTTTTTATCTTCAACTTTAACATAATTTCTAGCTTTAATAGTTTCCATAATAGTAGCATATGTACTTGGTCTACCTATACCTAATTTTTCTAATTCTTTAATTAAAGAACTTTCAGTATATCTAGGAGCTGGTTTAGTAAAATGTTGTTCTTTAATAATATCATTAGAACTAATTTTACTATTTTCTACTAATTCTGGTAATAATGTATCTTCACTAGATTCATAATCGCCATAAACTTTTAAATAACCATCAAATACTAATACACTACCATTAGCTTTAAATTCATAATCATTATTTAATAAACTTACACAAGTAGATCTTACCTTTGCATCCGCCATTAAACAAGCAATACTTCTAGCATAAATTAAAGAATATAATTTATATTCATCAGCTGATAAATATTGTTTTAAAGAAGCTGGAGTTCTATATGCACTAGTTACACGAATACCTTCGTGAGCATCTTGCATATTATCGTTTTTCTTTTGTTGCTTAACAGCACCAACATAATTTTTTCCAAAAGTTTCTTCAATATATTTAAATGCTTCATTAATAAATACAGGACTTAATCTTTCACTATCTGTACGCATATATGTAATTAAACCGACAGTTTCACTACCAATATCAATACCTTCATATAACTTTTGAGCAATTCTCATAGTTTTGCTACTTGCAAAATTTAATCTATTAACTGCAGTTTGCTGTAAAGTACTAGTTTTAAATGGCATAACACCTTTCTTAGCTTTTTCTTTACTATCAATATTTGTAATTAAGAAATCTTTATCTAAAGAGTCCAAAATACTTTGAGCTTCATTTTCATTATGAATTTCTAATTTTTCACCTTTGAATTTTTCTAAGTCAGCATCAAATCCAGCAAATTGAGCAGTAATACTCCAATATTCTTCAGGAATGAATGCTTCAATTTCTCTTTCTCTATCAACAATTAATTTTAATGCAACACTTTGAACACGACCAGCACTTTTACCACCAGTCTTTGATTGCATTAATTTAGATAATCTAAAACCAATAATTCTATCAAGGATTCTTCTAGTTTCTTGAGATTTAACTAAATCCATATCAATATCTCTAGGATTTTCAAAAGAAGATTTAATTACATCTTTAGTAATTTCATTAAATGTAACTCTTTGATAATCTTTCTTTAAACCTAAAGCTTCTTTTAAATGCCAACTGATTGCCTCTCCTTCACGGTCAGGGTCGGTTGCAAGATAAACCATGTCAGAATCTTTACTTAATTTTTTTAATTCACTAACAACTTTATTTTTGCCCTTCATAGTAGTATATGAAGGTTCAAAATTATTTTCAACGTCAACACCTAATCCAAACTTACCTGTAGTAGCTAAATCTCTAATATGCCCCATACTAGCAACAACTTTATAATTGTCACCTAAGTATTTTTCAATAGTTTTACTTTTACTTGGAGATTCCACTATAACTAAATTTTTCATATTATTCCTCATCTCTTATTTTTTCTCTGCTTCACTATCAGTAACTAATTCCGCTTCACCACTTATAGGAGATACAGTATATTCTTTAAATCTATTATTAAGATAATTAAAATAATTAGTTTTAATAGCAAGATTACTCATTGTAATTCTATTCTTAATTGAATTATTTATACTCTTAATTTCATCATTAGAATAAGTAAAGTTTTTACTAAAGAAAGTAATTTTACCACTAGTAGCATCATAGAAAGCAACATCATCTCTCCATGAACCATCAGAGAAAATAACTCTATTTTCATAATCTTTACTTAAAATATCATGACCAGCATAATATCTAGGATCATAATCTAATCCAAATAAATTTGCAACAGTTGGTGTAATATTAATATAAGAAGTATATTCATTAAATTTAGTAGCCTTAATAGCTGAATTATAAATAATTAAAGGAGTTTTATCAACTTCATTATATTTAGACATATCATGACCAAAATAATTAGTTAAATATTCAGTCTTTAATCCATATGGATAATTATCACCATATAAGACAATAACAGTATCATCTAACTTACCTTGTTTTTCTAAGCCATCTAATAATACACCAATAGCTTCATCTAAAACTTTCATCTTAGACATGTATCTCTTCATTGGAGTACTATAATTTGTATTAGCAAATGTGTCAAGATATAAATCTCCTAATTCACTAGAAACACCATATGGATGATGAGTAGAAACAGTTGAAATCCATGCCATATATTTTTCATCAGATTCAGAATTCTTTAAGAATTTTTTCATCAACTCAACATCACTAGGCCATTCTTCATAAACATCACTATAAGGAATACCAAGTTCTTGAACACCATAATAATGTCCACTTCCCATATTATTATGAATAATCTTTCTAAAATAATATTGATCAGTATAATTATGATAACTAGAAGTAGTATATCCAGCTTCATTAAATAAATTAAATATTGATTCAGGATATACATTATTCATATAAGCATTGGCAGAACATTTATTATTAATTGTATATAAAGAAACCATACCAGCCATTTCATTATTACCAGTAGGACAACTATTACGTGGACTAAATGAATTATCCCAACTCCATCCTTCACTATATAATTTATATAAATTAGGATAATAAGAAGGATTTAAAGCAACATTATTTACAGATTCCATCATAATGACAATTAAATTCTTACCAGCAAATAAACCAGTATAATCATTTTCATCAGTAATAGATTGACTAATATAATAATTACTTAAAGTTTTATAACTAGAATTATGTTCATCTTCAATTGCTTTTTTCCAAATAGTATCATTTATTTTACGAGTAAAGCCACTTTGTTTTTGTTCTTGAATTGTATACCCATCAGCATAATCATATTTCACCTTAACACTAGCTGGAAATAATAAAGATTTAGAATCAGTTAAAGAATAAACAACAAATCCTAATTGAGCATTAGCAATATTAGGTAAATCAGGATTAACTAATAATTCAGAATTAGTTTTAATTTGTAGTTCATTTTGCATAAATGGTGCAACAAATGTTGAATAATAAAAACCTGTAAGTAAACCTATTGCAATAATAGCACTAGCTTTTTCAGCAAATATAGTGTTTTTTAATTCTTTTCTTCTTTTACGATTATTTAAATCTTTTCTTTCTTCTGAATCAAATTTATCAGAAAAATCAATTAATTCATTCATTTCCATAACATGAATTTTATGCTCAACTAAAACATAATAAGCAACTACACCAATAAATGGTAATAACATAATCCAGTAATACCATCTAAAACTAGCAATATAATCTCCAAAATAGTCAGCTACAGCATCAAGTTGACTCATATTACCTAAAGACATAAAAGTTCCTATAAAGTTATAAAAACCAGTTTGTAAAATACTATAAATAGTAAAAATAAATGCAGTAATAATTGTTAAAGCATTACCAACAATACGGCCACAAAAAGAATATAAGAAACCAAATATTAAACAAACCATGTTTACGCCTAAAAATATTCTTATAATTGACCAATTAAATAATGAAATACCATTAAATAATTTAAAAAATACTTCTAATAAAAATAAACAACACACTAACAAAAAATAATTTTTAAATACCTTATTATAAAATATTTTCATCCTACCCATTCCTCTTCCTAATCTTTTTTCATTAAATTACTAACTGGTTTATAAGAAAATCTATATTCTTCAAATAAACCATATTTTTGTATAGCTTCTAAATGTGCTTTTGTTGGATATCCTTTATGTTTAGCAAATCCATATTGAGGATATTTTTTATCTAATTCTAATAGCATTCTATCTCTAGTAACTTTAGCAATTATGGACCCAGCAGCTATAGATAAAGATAAAGCATCGCCATGAATAATATCTTTATATGGAATATCAATATTAGTTAACTTCATAGCATCACTTAAAACATATTCAGGTTTAACTTTTAAATCTTCTATAGCTAATTTCATAGCTAATCTTGAAGCTTCCAATATATTTATCTCATCAATTGTTTTGGCATCTACTACCCCAACACCAACAGCAATTGCATCTTGCATAATAATATCATACAACTTTTCTCTTTTTTTCTCACTAATTTGTTTACTATCATTTAAACCAGGACAACTATAATTTACAGGTAAAATAACAGCACCCGCAACAACTGGTCCAACTAACGGCCCTCTACCAGCCTCATCAACACCAGCAATTAAAGTATATCCTTCTTTATATAACTCTTTTTCAAAATTAAGACGATCTTCTTCCAAACTCTTTACTATTCCCATAAAATCTTTCAACTACTTCCTTATTATAATCTAGAGACAAGACATTCTTTAAAGAATCCTTAGTAAATGGATATTTAGAAACAATATTATCTCTACTAATACCATAAAACTCTTCAAATTCCTTATTAGTTATTTTTAATAACTTTCTTCTAGTTATAACATTTTTTCTAGTAACATCTTTAGATTCTTCACTTAAAAAGAACATAATTCTAGCATAAACAGTATCAATACCAGTCATTAAATCTTTAGGATGATTTACTAATATATCATCCCTATCAATATCACTTAAATTATAACGTTTAGGAATACCTAACACTAAATACTTATATAACAAATCATTTTTATCTGAATGAATAATAGAAGGCCAATTAAATATACACATTATAATTTCATGATAGTTCAAACCAATTTTTTCTAAAAACTCTACAGTACCATCTAAATTTTTAAAAAATGTTTCTTTACTACTTCTATTATTTAAATATTTTTCGATTTTTTCTCTAAACTTAACACATTCATCTTTTGTTAAATGTTCAAGTAAAAATAATTTTTCATCAATATAAGCAATAATGCTAGCATCTAAATTCATTAATCATCAATCCTATCAAATGTAATTCCTTTAACTCTTTCATTTTTTATATCTTCTAGAATAGTTTTACTTACTCTATCATAATCAACTTCTCCACCAGATATAATAGCTCCAATTCTTCTTCCTATAGTTTCATAAACAGTAACCATATCATCTTGATCTAACATATCTAAACCATATCTAGTTTTTAATACATTTTGATAATATTTATCATACTTATTTAAAATATGAATAGCTACTTTATCTACAGGTAAAATATCTCTAGGTATAGCACTTAAACTAGCTAAATTTAAAGCACCTTCTTCATCATCTAATTTAGGCCATAAAATACCAGGACTATCTAATAATAAAATATTACTATTTGTTTTTAACCAATTTAAATTTTTTGTAACACCAGGATTATTACCAACAACAGCAACTTTTTTTCCTGCCATTCTATTAATTAAAGTAGATTTTCCAACATTAGGAATACCAATAACTAAAGCTCTAATTTCTTTTCTAGTTAGACCTTTAGTTTCTCTCTTTTGTTGTAACTCTTCAGTAATCTTATTAGTAACATTAATAATTTCATTAACAGAATTATTTTGAGATAAATCAACTAATACAACATGATATCCTTTATTTTCATAATAAGACATCCATTTTTTTGTAACATCTAAATCACATAAATCTTTTTTAGTCATTATTAAAACTCTAGGTTTACCTTTAATTAAATTTTCAACATCTTTAATCTTAGAAGACTTAGGCATTCTAGCATCAATTACTTCATAAACAACATCAATTAAATTATATTTTTCTTGAATTAATCTTTTAGTTTTAGCCATATGACCAGGATACCAGTTGATATTAGTTTTATTTTCGTTCATAAAATCACTTCCTTAAAGTTTTAAATCTATTAAATTATAGCATAAAAAAAGCATATTTTAAACTTATATACTTTTATTTAATATAATTTATACGGGGTGCAGAATACAATATCAAAAATATCCTGGTCGTATGAGAAATAACCTTTATAAAACTTTTTTATCAGCATAAATTGAATGTTCAATCATATCTCCGTTAAATCTCTGCTTGTATAATGACATAACAATGAATACCCTTTTATCATATTAAATCCTGTTTTATCAATTAATCCTACATCATTATCATCATCTGTATTGCATGAATCTAAATCTTTTCCAAAAATAATAGCACCAGCTGAACCACCATAAATAATCCCATCGTCTTCTAGTATATATTTTTTTATTTTTTCACTTTCTCTTTTATTTCCATATCTATTATCCATTTAATATCATCTATTGATTTATCAATATTAAATATACCATTACCAACTGGATAATACACTGGATAAACTTTATATTTGTTTTTATTAATTTCTAATTCATGACAAATTTTTCTATTTTCAGATACTGATATTTTTTTGTTTAGAATAATAGAACTAACTTGATTTCCAAAAGTGATAATTACTTTTGGTTTAATAATATCTATTTCTTTAAATAATAAATTAAGGTACTTTTTTAATACTTCATCAGGAAGCGGTCTTGCATCTATTTGTGTACATTTACCTAAATTAGTGATGAACAATTTATTTTTTTCAATTTCTTCGTAAACATAATTACAAAATTCATAATCCCATTCTTTTGGTTTCTTTTCTTGAATTTTGTTAAATGTTTCTTCACTTAATAAATTAACTTTATAGAACAACTTCCATATGTTTTTAGTTCCTAACCATGGAGACTTTCTACCTTTCCAAGATTTATCACTGGCAATATTCTTTCCCGTAGGATTCATAAAAACAAAACATATATCAGGATTTTCTTCACATCCACCATTATATATAGAATCTAATTCTTTAGCACCATATTTGATTTGTAATTTATCATAATCTTTTTTTAAATCTTCTATTTTCAAAATTTTCACCTTCTTATACAAAAGTTTTTCATAAGTCGTTACTACCGCTATTTTATTTAAAATTTAAACTCACTATAAAACCTCCTCTAAAAATTACTATTTTTCTTTCAGTTATATTATAACATGAAAAAAAGCAAATCTTTTTACAGATCTGCTCGTTAAATTGTAATTTATCCTTTATATAAATAAAAAGTAGGACAAAATCCTACTTTATTTCGATATATTTCTTTTCTGGTTCTTCTGATTCTTCTTTTGGAACAGTGATACTTAAAATACCATTATCCATTGAAGCATTAATATCATTCATTTCTACTTTATCTCCTACATAGAAACTTCTAGTAAATGAACCATAATGTCTTTCTTTTCTTATATAATTATTTTCTTTTTCTTCAACTTCGTTATTATTTTCGGCACTTATTGTTATATACCCTTTAGATAATTCAATTTTAACATTTTCCTTTTTTATACCAGGCATTTCAATTTCTAAAGTATATTCATTTTCTCCTTCTTTAATGTCAGTTTTCATTAATTCTCTATTTTTTGATTCATTAAAGAACGAATCATCAAAGAAACCTCCAAATATATCGAAATCATTTTTTCTTGGCATTAACATCATATATATCATCTTCCTTTCAAATTGCGTAGAGCCTTTTTAGGTAGCGCATAATTAATTATTAACACCTGTAAGATTATTTTCTCTTACATACTAGTTATACCACTTTTAATTAGCACTGTCAACATGTAAGTGCTAATTACATATTTTTTATAAAAAAATAAAAGACAATACTTGCTTTCATTAAAGTTTACATCATAAAAAAGAATAGATATTTTCTATCTACTCTATAAATTGTAATTTTCAATTATTTATTTCTTTTAACAAATATTACTCCAAGTATTGCTGTTATAACAATAATCATAAGTGGAGCTACTTTGAAATATACCCATTCAAACGAATGCCATAAAGTTCCAATTACTGACCACTCTGGATCACTATAATCCCATGATTGATATGGACTTCCTAATATTGCTAATAAGATAAATAATATTATTAAACATACATCAGCAACTATTAATGTATTAACTAACATTTTTCTTTTTTGCTTTTGTTTCATTGCTAATTGTTCATTAATGACTTCTAACTTTTCTGATATTACTTTTAAATCATTTTTTTCTTTTTCTTCTATACTTTCACCTAGAATTTCACTAACGGGTGTTTCTAATATTTCTGATATAGTCATTAACATTTCAGCATCTGGTACAGATAAACCTGATTCCCATTTTGAAACTGTTTGTCTAACAACATGTAATTTGATGCTTAATTCTTCTTGTGAAAGTCCTTTATTTTTTCTTAATATTTTTAAATTATCTTTTAACATAATACACTTTCTCCTTTCATCAAATTCAGTTTATTATAAAACACCCGTTGCTACAAGCAATACTTTTTAACATAACGATAAATTGTAATTTGTATTATTTATTTGATAGAAAAATAACTTTTTTCTTTAT
>JAEDJT010000054.1 GCA_016296185.1 Bacilli bacterium | reverse complement strand
TTCTTAAACACGAAAGACAATCTGTAGAAGGAGAATAAATAATGATAATTGTTAATTTATTCGGAGTACCTGGCGCTGGTAAATCAACTGGCGCTGCATATATCTTTTCTAAATTAAAAATGAGAGGAATTGAAGCAGAACTTATTACAGAGTTTGCTAAAGATAAAGTATGGGAAAATAGTGAAAAAGCATTTCAAAATCAAGCATATATCTTTGGTCAGTAGAGTTTTAGAATTTCTCGAATGGAAAATGAGGTCGATATAGTAATAACTGATTCTCCTCTTTTGCTTTCAGCATTTTATAATACTAATCCTGTTTTAGGAGAGTCTTTTAATGATGTTGTTGCAAATGTTTTTCATTCTTATAATAACATAAATTATTTATTAACAAGAGTGAAACCTTATCATGCAAAAGGCAGACTTTAGACAGAAGAAGAATCAGATGCATTAGCGGAGCCTATGAAATAGCTGTTAAATAAGTATAATGTACTTTATACTTAGATTCCAGGTGATATTTCAGGATACGATGCTATTGTTGAAGATATTTATACAATTTGGTCACAAGAGGTAAAACATGAGTGAAAAATTTAATTTAATTGCTATATATGGTCCGAGCGGCTGTGGCAAAGATACTATTAAAAGAGCTATTTTAAAAAAAGATAAAGTTCTTTTTAATAATATTATTGGAGCTACTACTCGTCCTAAAAGAGAAAAAGAAATCAACGGTAAAGATTATTATTTTATGAATAATGAAGAATTTACAGAAAATATTTTAAATTGTAATATGATGGAAGCAACATCTTTTAATGGATGGTTCTATGGCACATTAAGAACTTCTTTAATATCTGATAAAATCAATATTGGAATTTTTAATATGGAAGCTCTTCAAACTTTATTAGAAGATTATGAAGAGCTAAGTATCCTACCAGTATGGATTTCCGTAAATGATAAAGAAAGGTTAATCAGAACTCTTAATAGAGAAAAAAATCCTAATTGTGCTGAAATTTGTAGACGTTTTATTGCAGACTATAATGATTATTATATAATTCCTAATTCTATTTCAGTAGACAATAATGAAAAAGGAAAAGTTTCTGAAAATGCAGAGTATATTATACAATATGCAAAGGATTACTTTAAGCATAAATGATTAATTCTATTTATTAATTTTTGAATATTTCTATAGGAGACAAAAATCCTTAATATAAATAACTAATTAGGAGGATGCCACATGGAAATTATAAAAAGAGATGGAAGAAAAGTTGCATTTAATCGAGATAAGATAGAGAGAGCTATACTAAAAGCTTTTCTATCTGTTGATAATGATTGGTCAGATTATGCGGTCACAAAAGCATAGAATATAGCTTCTTATATTGAAGATATAGCTAAAGAAAAAACTTTAACTATAGATGATATTCAAGACCTTGTTGAAAATGGATTAATGTCAACTAAAAGGAAAGATGTAGCTAGAGCATATATATCTTATCGCCACGACAGAGATTTAGCAAGAGGCAACTCAACAGATAAAATTATTTATGAGATGCTTGATGGCACAAATGAATATTGGTCTAAAGAAAACTCTAATAAAAATCCTTATGTTGTAACAACTCAAAGAGATTATTTGGCGGGCATTACAAGTACAGATTTAACAAAGAGATTTCTATTACCCCAAGATATTCTTAAAGCTCACGAAGAAGGTGTACTTCACTTTCACGATATGGATTACTTTGCTCAAAATGCACTTACAAATTGTTGCTTAATCAATCTTGAAGATATGCTTCAAAATGGCACAAGTATTAACGGGGTTTTAATTGAGAAGCCGCACAGATTACTTACTGCTACAACAATAGCAACATAGATAATAACAGCAGTTGCATCAAGTCAGTATGGCGGCTGTACTATATCATTGTCACATTTAGTTCCTTTTGTAAAAAGTAGTCAAGAATATCATTATAATAGATATAAACAAAGAAATTTATCAGAGCATCTTTGTGAAACTTTTGCTCACGAAGATTTGATGAAAGAAATTAAGGATGCTGTACAAACTTTTAATTACCAAATTAATAGTATGTCAACCACAAATGGTCAAGCTCCCTTTTTATCTGTGTTTATGTATTTAAATGAAGTCGAAGAAGAAGATAAATATTATTTAGCTTTATTGATTGAAGAATTTTTAAAGCAAAGAATCTTAGGATTTAAGAATGAAAAAGGTGTATATATTACTCAAGCCTTTCCAAAACTTCTATATGTATTAGAAGAAGATAATATTGATGAAAATGGAAAATATTATTATCTTACTGAACTTGCAGCAAAATGTACAGCAAAAAGAATGGTTCCTGATTATATCTCTGAAAAGAAGATGAAGGAATTAAAAGACGGAGATTGCTTCCCTTGTATGGGCTGCCGCTCATTCTTAGCTCCATATAAAGACGAGAATGGTAAATCTAAATATTATGGAAGATTTAATTTTGGTGTAGTAACTTTAAATCTTGTAGAGATTGCTTTAGCATCACATAAAGATATAGATAAGTTCTGGGAAATTTTTGAAAAGAATGCAGAACTATGCCATAGAGCATTGAAAATAAGATACAAGAGAGTAAGTCAAATAACTTCTGATGCAGCTCCCATTCTTTGGCAACATGGGGCTTTTGCAAGATTACAAAAAGGAGAATCTGTAAAGCCTCTACTTGAAAATGGCTATGCATCTGCTTCTCTTGGATATGCTGGACTTTATGAATGTGTAAAATATATGACTGGTAAAAGTCATGCAGATGAGGCAGAAGGCACAGAATTTGCAATGTCAGTAATGAGAAAACTTAATGAACTTTGCAATAAATGGAAGAAAGAAGAGAATATAGGATATAGCATTTATGGTTCACCTATTGAATCTACAACATATAAATTTGCTAAATGTCTAAAGAAGAGATATGGTATTATTCCAGAGATTACTGAATATAATTATATAACAAATAGTTACCATATTAATGTAAGAGAGCATATTAATGCTTTTGATAAGCTAAGAATCGAAAGTAAATTCCAAGAATTAAGTTTAGGTGGAGCTATTAGCTATGTTGAAGTTCCAAATATGCAAAATAATATTCCTGCAGTGCTTACTTTGATTAAATTTATTTATGAAAATATTATGTATGCAGAAATCAATTCTAAGAGTGATTATTGTCAAAAATGCGGATTTGACGGAGAAATCCAAATTAAAGAACAAGAAGATGGAACTTTGATATGGGAATGTCCTAATTGCGGCAACACTTAGGAAAACACTTTGAATATTACAAGACGCACTTGTGGCTATCTAGGCACCAATTTATGGAATCAAGGACGTACTCAAGAGATTAGAGATAGAGTAATTCATCTTGATTAATATGAAGATTATTAAAAATATTATTTTAGAAGAAATCATATTTTTGATTTCTTCTAAAAAATATGATATAATATTATTAAAGGTGATAAAAATGAGATATGCAGGAATTAAATATAATGATATTGTTAATGGCGATGGTGTTTGCGTATCGCTATGGATGCAGGGGTGCCCGCATAGATGTAAAGGATGCCATAACCCAGAAACTTGGTCTTTTGATGGCGGCATTGAAATACCAAGATGGAAATTAATTAGTGATATTATTGAAGCTATAAAAAAGAATAATGTGAAAAGAAACTTTAGTATATTAGGGGGAGAACCCCTATGTCCTGAAAATTTGGAACATACTATTTATATTATTAACGCAGTTAAAAAAGAATTTCCAGATATTAAAATTTATTTATGGACTGGATATATATTTGAAGAAATGACAGAAAGACAAAAAACTATTATAGATATAGTTGATGTCTTAATTGATGGACCTTATATTGAATCACAAAGAGATTTGTCTTTAAAATTTAGAGGCTCAAGAAATCAAAGAGTTCTTACAAAAGGAGGATATCATAATGGCAGATGTATCAATGGGTAATATCTATGAATTAAATCAAAGTGCTTTATCAGGTTTTCCGCCACTTAATGCAGATGATATACGCAAAGGTAAAAAGAAGTTAGAAAAATATTTTGCTAACTCAAAAGCAGAATATTATATGTTGTTATGTAGAGAATTATATGATTATACTCTTTACACTATTGATAGAAAACATTATAACAAATCAAAGGCGGCATTTGAAGTTATTGAAACCCTTTTAGAGCGTGGAGAGATTGTAGAAATTAGCCAAACAGAAGATAAGATGGCTTATGAATTATGGGTAATATATAATGAGGATAAAACAGCTCATGTTTATTATTTATTTCCATATGACAATGCTGTAATTCATTGTTAAGGAGGAATATAAATGCAATAGATTATTTGTATTTGCTCACCCTTCTCTTTATATCAATAGATAAAGATAATTACTGATGGGTTAGTTACAGAGGAATTTAATTGTGAAACAAAATTCTTAGCTAATTCATTAGTAGAATGTGCTTATAGTAAGAAAATATCTAATATTACTTTGAGAGGAAATAAATCATATTTAGAGAAATTCAAAAAAGATATTTATAATATTGAACAATCTAAATATAGTTAGAATTATATAAATTTAAATATTATATCATAAGGAGCTTATATGAATTATTTAATAAAAACAACAGAAACATATAGAGTACCCAACGAGGAAGCTGTAAAGAAACTATTAGAGGAATTAAAATCTAATAGAATGTTTGAAGTCGTTAAATATAGCAGTATTAAGAAGGAAAGAAAAGAAAAAGGCGAAATTGTAGATGAATGGATTCGTCTTGAAGTCGTTAAAGTTTTTAATGATGAAAAAGAGCCTATTAGCGAAGTTCAGGTAAGATATGATAAAGGAGATTTTGAAGATGGCGATTGATATTAAGATTAAAAAAATAAGAGATACCGCAAAAATTCCCACAAAAGGAAGCAATTATGCGGCAGGCTATGATTTATATGCAGATATCCAGTCTCCTGTAAGAATTGAGCCAGGAACAGTTATGAAAATAGGTACTGGTATTTCTACTCAATTGTCTACTAATATAGCGGCATTGATTTTCCCGAGAAGCGGTCTTTCAACTAAAAAAGGTTTGCGTCTTGCAAATTGTGTAGGTTTAGTTGACCCAGATTATCGTGGAGAATATATTGTCGCTTTATATAATGACTCTGAAGTTGCTCAAATAGTTGAGCCTGGTGAGCGTATTGCTCAAGTTGTGTTTACTCCTTTCTACTCAGTAAATTTTATAGAAACTAATGAATTAAACGATACTGAACGTGGCGAAGGTGGCTTCGGTGCAAGTGGACAATTTTAATAAATACTATGATATTGGCATTAATCTTTTTGGTAAACAATTTCCAAATCCAGAACAAGTTATTAATGATGCTCTTAAATCTGGAGTAACTTGCATTCTTACTGGAACCGACCCCAAAGAAAATAGACAAATCAATACTTTTATAAATAATCATCAAACATATGGCACAGTAGGTATCCATCCTCATAATGCAGATTCTACAAAAGATAAAGATTATCTTGAAATAGAAAATATTGCTAAAACTAATAACAAGATTGTAGCTATTGGTGAGTGCGGGTTAGATTTCGATAGAATGTTTTCTACAAAACAAAATCAAATTAAATGTTTTGAGAAACAGATTGAAATTGCAGAAAAATTGAATATGCCTTTATTCTTACACGAGAGAAGTGCTGTTGAAGATTTTATAAAAGTATTAGAGAAGCATAAAGAAATATGTAAAAAATCTGTAGTGCATTGTTTCACAGGAAATGTAGAAACAGTAAAAATATATTTGTCAATGGGATTTAATATTGGAATAACTGGTTGGATATGTGATGAACGTAGGAGTAAAGACCTTAGAAAAGCAGTTAGATATATTCCTCTTGATAAAATAATGATTGAAACAGATTCTCCATTTCTTATCCCTAAAAATATTCAAGGATTAGGTAAAATAAATTATCCTTAGAATGTTAAATATGTTGCTAAAGAATTAGCAATACATATGGGAGTTCCTGAAAATATTCTTATATTAAAAACAAAAGAAAATACAGAACGATTTTTCTCAATTTCTAAAGAATAAAATAAAGCCCTTTGTATATTTACAAAGGGCTTTATTTTTTTGACTAATCTCAAAAATTATGATATAATATAAAAAATAGATGGAGTTGAGATTATATGATTTTATCATTAGATGCAAGTACAAAAAGCACAGGTTATGCTATTTTTGATGAAGATAAGTTAATAACTTATGGATGCATTTCCGCATCCTCTCAAGATAATATAAAAAGAATAAATAAAATGAAAGAAGAAATAGCAAAACTATTAACTGAATATTCTTCTATAACAACAGTGGTAATAGAAGAAGTACGTCCTGATATGGGGCAAACAATTCCGCAAACTATGAAAGTATTATTTTGGTTATAGGCGGCAATCGCTTTTTTAATCCACGATGAATTTCCTACTGTAAAACTAATTTTCACATATCCCAGTGAATGGCGCAGTAAATGTAATATTGCAACTGGAAGAGGAATAAAAAGAGAACAACTAAAACAAGAAGATATTAAGTTTGTTAAAAATAAATTCAATATAGACGTTAATGATGATATTGCTGATGCTATTGGTATAGGTTATGCTTATTATATATCTACAAATAAAGAATTAAATTGGGAATAAAAAAAATGGGAAAGACTTTTAATGAAGTCTTTCCCATTTTTTATTTATTTTACTACATCTGTAGTTATCATTTTTCCATCCATATGCTTTTCTTTATCCTTAGGCTCTTCCTTTTCTTCTACAATAGAGCAATAATACATTGCTTTTGATATATCTTTAATCATATCAATAACTTCACCAAGCTCTGTTGTATTTATACAATGGATATCTTTAGAAAGTTCGTCATAAACAGCGTCTATAAGTTTGTGTTTAATGCATTTTAGTTTTTCCATAGTAATTATGCCAGCCTTTCTATAATAATATTAGAATTTATAACATCAACAGCTTGAGTGCTAATATTTCTAACACTTACAGTTTGGCAACATCCCTTAGGAACTTCAATAATAATACTTGAAGATACATTATTAAAAGCTCCAATTCCTGCGGGAGTTAATGTCATAGTTGAACTACCAATAGGTTCTCCATTAATAGCAATAGCTAATGAAATCGGACCAACAGTGCCACCAGTAGAAATTGCGGCATTGGCGCCAAATGTAACTTTAAACAGGGCCCTACATTGATTTGTAAGACCCCTTAAAGTTACTAAACCGCTACCGTCTCTATGGACTATGGAGTTATTACCACAAACTGCATTGTTTGTAAATAATATATTCTAATTTGATTCTACAGTCTATACTGTATTTGCTACATATTCAGCCATATTAAAAACCTCCATTTAGCGTTTATTGCTCAATTAGCAGCATCCGCAAGTATTAGTGCAGCATCCGCCGCATCCGTAACTATTATATACGGGTGTTGGAGGATTTACAACATAAGCGGGTGTGGGTATTGGGGAAGTTCTTCTTAAAATTTCAGCTGTGTTAGCATCCATCATAGCACCAAGAACGCTATTCTGATTTGCTTGACTTGCCGCAAATTTAAGAGCCTGATTTTCAGCAGTAAGAGTAGAAATCTTATCTTGAGTTAAATAATCAAGGATTGCTCTTGTATTGCAATTTTGAGCATCAATAATATCTCTTGTACTATCGCAAATTGCTCTACGAGTATCGCAAGACTATGTAGCAAGATTATAATTCAATTCACTTGCAGCCTAATTAATTAAATTCTGAGTCTAGCAGCAGCATTGCTGAGCTACTAAAGCATCATTTGCCAT
>JAEDJT010000017.1 GCA_016296185.1 Bacilli bacterium | reverse complement strand
TTAAAAAGACACGTACTATTTTTTAATACGTGTCAACTAAATAGGTTATATCATCATTTACTCTATTTTTTTATTTTTCTATATATTTTTAATAGTGTAGGTAATACATTATACCAGAATGGTTTGTTGATTAAATCAAATTCACCAATAAATTCTATATAATCTCCACCAATTTTTCTTTTGTATTCATAAATACCTGCTAAATTTTTATATTTAGTTTTTGGATCTCCAACTACACCAAATAGGTCAGCATATTCATAATTATTATCATATGCATCCTTCATATATTCATAGTATAGTCTATTAACAGTTCCTGTATATGCAGCAACTTCATCATTTCCTATATATAATGACCATGATCCAGTAGCACTATATGTACAAATCAATGATGCACATGTATATTCATCTTTATGTTCTTTAGCAATTTCTTTAAAATAATCGATATCTTTTTGTATTTTTACTTTTCTATCTTCGTTTTTTTCTTTTGCTAATTCATTTTCAAACTTTTCAATTAAGTGACTTGGATTAATTTTAACATTAAATACTTTAATTAATTTTTGTTTCTTTAATTCATTATAAACATTTTGATAATAGTCTAAACTATATTCGTTAAATCCGTCTCTTTTAGAAATAATTTTTATTAAATCATGGAAAGTTTTTATTTCATCTGATTGATATACTTCTAAATCATAGTTGTAACTTCTTTTAATTGGTCTTGCAAAACTTTTAGAGAATGTCTTTTCAACTTCATCAAAATTTTCAAATTGTTTATAATATGTTCTAAAAGTATAACGTGGTTGGTTTCCTTCGTATAATTTATTAAATCCTTTATGTTTATAACCTAAATTAATTAAGTTATTATATATAGTATAGTTATTGTTACCATTTTCTATTTTGTTAGCATTTTCATCTATTTCTTGATACATAATAGGAGGATCTATTTTTAAATATATGGCATTTTCTTCCTTTAAGAATTTCTTTAATTCATTTGTAAATGCTGATAATATTTCTTTATTATTAAAATCTAATGTATATCCTCTTGGACAATAGAAATAGCACATATTTAATGGAGTTTTCTTTTTTAATAGTAATGCAGCTGCTACTATTTTATTATCATCATCTTTTAAACCAACATATAATGGTTCTTGATTTCTATTTTTTTTACATGCTTGACCCCATCCATAACTTTGCATAAAATGGTTGTTTGGAGTTTTTTTCCAAAATTCGTTATATTCTTTTTCTGATAAATTTTTAATGAATTTCATTTTATCACGTCCTATAAAAAGTATACCATAATATAGGGTATTTATGCTTTTTTGTTTTATATACTTTACTTTTTTATATCTAGTTATAATTATTAATTATAGTAAAGTGTAATTTTTACACTTTTATTCTTTCGTTATTTATGATATGATTTTTTTGGTAGAGAAAAAGGTAGAAGGTAGAGGAATATTTATGAAAATACAAATGCTTGGTGGTAATACACAAGAAGAAATAAATAGAAGATTACAAGTTGTTGCATCTGCAGGTAATTTATCACGTGCTGATGGAACTGTAACTCAAGTTTTTGAGAGTCATAACGACTATGAAAGTAATTTAAAATTAGCTAGAGCTGTTATAGGTTATGGTCATAAATCTATTGCTGAACATGATTATATTTGTTTTGCATTAGAAAATGTTACTCCTATAGTTGAACAAACTATTATTGGTTATAGATTAACTTCATTTACTATAAAGTCTAGAAGAAACGTTGATTTTAGAAATGTTGGTTTTTATATACCTGATTTTCATGATAAAGATGGTAATATTTTAGAAAATAATGAAGAGTTAAAAAATACTTATACTAAATATATGCAATCTTTATTTAATAAATATGGTGATTTAGTTGATGAAGAATTACCTGTCGAAGATTGTCGTTATATTTTACCATATTCTTATTATAGTAATATTATTATGGGTTGTGATGCAAACGAATTATTAAACATTACTAGTGATTTATTATATGGTAAAAATTCTAATATTCCTGAGTTAAAGGAATTAGGGTTACACTTTAAGAAATTAATTGAAGAAAATGCTCCATATTTATTAAGAGCTTTAGATAATGAAGGTAAAAAAGATATTTATAAAGATCAATATTCTTATTTAGATGAATTATATGATAAAGTTGATGATTTATCTTTATTTGAACCAGAAGAAGTAGATAAAGTTCATATTGAAAAAGATAAATTATTGGATGATGCTCATTTAACTGACTATACTAAATATGCTGATAAAAAAGTACTATGTAGTATTTTAATGAATAAATATCAATTAAGTTATGAAGATGCTGAAGAAACTTTAAGAAGAATGACAGCATTAGATCACGGATTAAGAACTAAGTTAATGAATTCTTTAATTCATAGTAAAAATCAAAGAGAGTTAGAACAAGTAATTTTTTCATTTGAAATGCCAATTAGTTTAGCTGTATTAACTCATATTACTAGACATAGAATGCATTCATTATTAGTTCCAGATTTTGTTCCTATGTGGAATTTAGAAAACTATGTAACACCTCAAACTGTAGCTAAAGATCATAAAGATGAATATGATGAAATATTTAGTAATAATAAATTAATGTATGAATATTTCAAGGAACAAGGGGTTAGAGATGAAGATTTAGTTTATTTCTATTTGTCAGGTAATGCATGTAATATTCAAACTACTATGAATGGCAGAGCATTAGAATGGATTTCTAGAATGAGATGTTGTAATAAAGCTCAATGGGAAATTAGAGAATTAATAAAAAAATGTGTAGAAGATGCACAAAAGGTATCTCCATTATTAGGAAAAGGATTAGGACCTTCTTGTACTGTATTAGGTTATTGCCCTGAAGGAAAAGATTCTTGTATGAATAGAGGAGTAGTTGTAAAAAAATTAGAAAGAAAAGATAGTAATAATTAGTACTATCTTTTTTTATTTATTTTTGATAGTATAGTTTTCATAAAGAAGTGATAAGTATGGTAGACTTTAAAGTAGTTAATGCTAAAGAAAAAGATATTGAAATAATTACTAGTATGAAAATGGTTACTATGGTTGATGATGAAATGGATAAGAAGTTATCTCATAAAGAAAAAACAAAAATCAAAGATAGTATTATTTCAAATATTGAATTAAATTATAAAAAATACAAAATAATCATGGTTGATAAAGTTGTAGTAGGAGCTTATTTAGTTACTGATTATTTAGACGGTAGTATGTTAGATGAAATATATTTATTTAAAGAATATAGAAATCAAGGAATTGGTACTAAAATTTTAAATAAGTTAATTAAAACAATAAGAAAACTTTATGTTTGGGTATATGCTAGTAATACTGAAGCATTAAGGTTCTTTAAAAATTTTGGTTTTGTATCTGAAGCTGATGGTGGAAGAACAATTATATTAAAATATGACTCTATTTATAGTGATGTTACTAAAGTGTTAGAAGATATTAATGTTGGTTACGTTGATAATAAGGGCGTTAAACATTTAGAAGTAACTGAAGATTTTAAAGATACTTATTATTTACAAAGTCCTAAAGAATTAATGGAAAGTAAAATAGGTATGTGTTTTGATCAAGTAGAATTAGAAAGAGATTTATTATCTAAATTAGAAATTGAATTAAGAACATATTTTATTATGTATCCTGATAATGAATGTTCTCATGCATTTTTAATATATAAAGAAAATAATAAATATTATTGGCTAGAACATGCTTGGATGAAATATAAAGGTATTCATGAATATGATACAAAAAATGATTTACTTGTTGATGTTATTGGTAAATTTGTTAATATGATTCCTAATGGTGATGTTAGTAAAGTTAAATTATATATTTTTGATAAACCAAGAAAAGGAATTAATTATACTAGATATATGTCTAATGCTATTAATGGAAAGAATATTAAAATTGCTTAGTATTCTTTTTTTAATGTTATAATTTAATTAGGTGATCAATATGGAAATAAAAAAAGCAACATTAGAAGATATTAGTGTTTTAAATGAAATGTTTACTGAATTATATAGATTTGAAACAAGATTTGACCCAAATAGTAAAACAGATTTAGTTTTTACTGAATATATTAATGAATTTAAAATTAATTCTGATTTAAACTTAATATATATAGCTTATGAAGATAATAAACCTGTTGGATATATACAAGGATATTATGTTTTTAATGTTACTCATTTATTTAAGACATATTATATTAATACTTTATTTGTATATGAAGAATATAGAAATAGAGGGATTGCTACTTCTTTAATTAATACTTTTATTGATGAAGTTAAAAAGAATGATTGTAAGTATGTTACTATTACTAATTATGCTGATAATATTGAAGCAAAAAAACTTTATAGTAAGTTCGGTTTTGATGTTATTAAAGAAGAAAGATGTAAGGAAATATAATAGCAAAATTTGATAATAATCTTACTTTAATGATAAAATAATGACAATTAAGGGGGATTATTATGAGTACAATTACTAAGAACATTGTTAGTTCTATTAATAGTAATGATGCTGATAAGTTTTTAATGTTAATTTCTAATATTTCATTAAATGAATTAAAAGATGTTAATTATGATGTAATAGATAGTAAATTAATGAATTCAAAACAATTTTCTTTAAAACATAAACTTATATATGCTAAATACTATAATAGATCTATTTATAGACAAATATTAGAAGAAACAGTTAGTAATATTTATGGTAATGATTATGATGCATTATTATTTGTTGCTAGAGCTGAAGAATATTTTAGAAAACAAATATTAGATATCTTAGTTGTTAGAACTTTGGATAATGATAGAAAGGAACAATTTATATATCAATTACAATCTTCAAATTTATATGAAAAATATATAGAAAGTTTAATGAATGGTAATGATAGTGTAGCTAAGATATTATTTGCAATTAGATTTGGATTTATAGATGCATTTTATCAATCTAGTTTAAATCTAGCTAAAGTTATTGTTAATACGGATGTATTTAAAGGTTCTTTTTCAGGAAAGTCTGATGTCTTAATGGAATTATCTAAAAATACTACTGATAGAGATACATTAGAATATATTGAAAAATCATTAGAGAAAGTAGTTAGTGAAGAAACTAAGGATTTCTATGATGATACTTATGCAGAACTTGGAATAAAAAAAGATAATAGTAAAGAAAAAGAAAGTACTATTAAACGTAAATTATCTTATTGTTTAAATATGATTAAAAGAAAATTTTAAAAATTTATAGAAAAATTTGACATTTATTTAAATTAGATATATTATATGCGACATACAAAGGGGAAAAAACACATATAACAATTAATTTACTGAAAAATTATTTCAATAATCAATTTCATACTACCTTATACTTTTATTGATTATACTTTAAAATGTTTATCCTACCTATATTTAAAATATTTTTATTACTCTACTGTTATATGGTTTGGATACTTTGTATTGGGGGATTGGCTACAAAAGGCAAATCCTTTTTTTATGTATAAAAAAACTCATTATTCATTAATGAGTTTTTCTTTTTCTTTTCTTAATTTTAGTATTTCTTTATTATTTTTATTTCTAATTATAAGAGCTTTTATTCCAAGAACAATCGTTATTATTATAGATATTATAGTTAATATTATAAATATATTACTTTCTGATGTTCTAGATAATGCACCAAATGCAATAATTGTTGAAGCAGCAGCTGTACACCCGCTTGTTGCCATTGTATTATTTCTTAATAATGTATTTATTTTATAATTTATATTACCAATTTGTAATTCCTTTTTTCTTTCTTCAGATGTCATATTTTTCATTCTTTTTAATACTTCTTGTTGCATTTTTTGTTTTTTTAATATTTTTGTTTCTTTGTCTATTTTTTTTGTATCTTTATTATTAGTCATATGTCTCACCTATAAAAATCATAACTTTTTTTTAGTTATATTGCAATCTATTCTTTTTTTGTATGGGGTATATAAATTTTCGGTATATTAATTATTTATATATTTTTGATATAATTATTATGTTAGGGAAGAGGTAGAGTATGAAAATAATTTTATTAGGTGGTAGAGCAAATAGTGGTAAAGATTCTACTGCAGAATTTATAGATGAATATTATAGAAGTAGAGGTTTAGATGTTGTTAATATTCAAATAGCTACTTATTTAAAAATGTATGCTAAAAATATTGCTAAATGGGATGGAGATAATGAAACTAAACCTAGACAATTATTACAAGATTTAGGAACTGAATTAATTAGAAAAGAAATTGATCAATATTTCTTTATTAAAAGAATTATTCAAGATATTGATATTTATTCTAGGTATTTTGATATTATTACAATTAGTGATGGTAGATTACCTGAAGAATTTGCATCAATTAAACTAGCTTATCCAGAAACAGTTACTGTTCATGTTACTAGACCTGGTTTTGAATCTAAATTATCTAAGGAACAAAAAGCTCATATTACTGAAACTTTAGTTGATGAAATTGAATATGATTTAGAAATAGTTAATGATGGTAGTATTGATGACTTACAAAAGAAATCAATTGAATTAGTTCAAACTATTGAAAAGAATACTAATTTTGAAAGACATGTTGTTAAAAGACCTATTGTTAAAGAATAGGTTTTTTATTTGACTTTTAATTATTTTAGTTTTAAAATAGCGATATAAATGTTGATTGAGAAGAGTATTATATACTAGCTTGTAGA
The DNA here is from genome assembly GCA_016296185.1 of Bacilli bacterium. Lineage (GTDB taxonomy): Bacteria > Bacillota_I > Bacilli_A > RF39 > UBA660 > Coprovivens. The sequence continues at coordinate 22,699 of JAEDJT010000017.1, read as the reverse complement.
GAGTTAGCGTTTGGTGAAAGCTAATAGTAATGTATATTAAGAAGACACTCAGGAGTTGATTATAGAAATATAATCCGGTGAATACCGTTATCATAAAAGAGATTATGTTTTACATAATAAATTGGGTGGTACCGCGGATTTTTAACAGTTATTCGTCCCTTGTGGATAATTAACTGTTTTTATTTTGATAAAAAAGAAAGGTGATAATATGGAAAAGTACAAACATTATAATATTAGTAACGTAGGTGAAGTAGTTACTTTATCTGGTTGGGTTTCTAAAGTAAGAAACCTTGGTGGATTAATGTTCATTGATTTAAGAAATAGAACAGGTATTATGCAAGTAGTTGTTAGACCTGAAAATGAATATTATGAAATTGCTAGTAATTTAAAAAATGAATATGTTATTGAAGTAACAGGAAAAATTGTAGAAAGAGAAAGTAAAAATCTAAAATTAGAAACAGGTGAAATTGAAGTTGATGTTGATAAATTAGTACTTATTAACAAATCAAAAGAAATACCTTTTGCAATTACTGATGATACTAATGCTTTAGAAGATACTAGATTAAAATATAGATATCTAGATTTAAGAAGAGAAGCATTAAAGAATAATTTTGTTGTAAGAAATAATATTACATTTGCAGCAAGAAAATTCTTAAATGATATTGATTTCCTAGAAGTTGAAACTCCAATTCTTTGTAAGTCCACACCAGAAGGAGCAAGAGACTATCTAGTACCTAGTAGAGTTAATAAAGGTAAATTTTATGCATTACCTCAATCTCCACAAATATTTAAACAATTATTAATGGTATCTGGTTTTGAAAGATACTTCCAAATTGCTAAATGTTTTAGAGATGAAGATTTAAGAGCTGATAGACAACCTGAATTTACTCAAATAGATGTTGAAATGTCTTTTGTTGATGAAGATAAAGTAATGGAAGTTGGAGAAGGTTTAGTAGCTTCAATTTTCAAAGAAGTTAAAGGTATTGATATTGAGTTACCTTTAATGAGAATGCCTTATGTTGAAGCAATGAGTAAATATGGATCAGATAAACCAGACTTAAGATTTGGTATGGAAATTCAAGATATTTCTGAATGTTTTAAAAATACTGAATTTGGTGTATTTAAAACTGTATTAGAAGAAGGTGGCATTATTAATGCTATCGTTGTTAAAGATTCAGCCGATAAATATTCTAGAAAAGATTTAGATAAATTAACTGATTTTGTTAAAACATATAAAGCTAGTGGTTTAGCATATTTAAAATATCAAGAAGAAGTTAGTGGTTCTATCTTTAAAGTAATGTCTGAAAATGAAGTTGAAGATGTTAAAAAGACTTTAGGTGTAGAAAATAATGATTTAGTTTTAATTGTAAGTGGAGCTTATAATATTGTTAAAGTTTCTTTGGGACAATTAAGATGTAAATTAGCTAGAGATTTAAATTTAATTAAACCTGGTGATTATAAATTATTATGGGTTGTTGATTTCCCTTCATTCGAATGGAGTGAAGAAGAAAATAGATTTATGGCTTGCCATCACCCATTTACTATGCCAAAAGATGAAGATGTTGATAAATTATTAACTGATAAAGCAAATTGCTATAGTAAAGCTTACGATATAGTTATCAATGGTTATGAAGCTGGTGGTGGATCTATTCGTATTCATGATGAACATGTTCAAGAAGTTATGTTCGAAGCATTAGAATTAACAAAAGAAGATATTGAAGAAAAATTTGGATTCTTTGTTGAAGCATTAAAATATGGATGTCCTCCACATGGTGGATTCGCTTTAGGATTAGATAGATTAGTTATGTTATTATGCGAAACTGAAAATATTAGAGATGTTATTGCATTCCCTAAAACAGCTTCTGCAACTGATTTAATGTGTGAATGTCCTAATACAGTTGATAAAAAACAATTAGATGAACTTGCTATTTCTATTAAAGAAAAATAAAATTATGAACGCTAAAATTTAGTGTTCTTTTTATTTTTATATGATATAATTATTTAGAATAAGGGAGTGGCTGTTATGACAGATAAAGAAATAAGTTTTAGAAGTATTATCTTTTTAGTTATAGGTTTATTACTTTTATTATCATTAATAATTTGTATTAATATTGTTAATAGTGATAAGGATTTAGTATTAATATCTGCAACTGTTATTGATGTTAAAGAAGATAGTGAAGGTACTGGTAAAAATGATGTTACTGTATCTTATATGGTTGATAATACATTCTATAATTATAATTTCTATTATAAAGATGATATTAAAGTTGGTGAAACTATTGATGTTTATTATCATTCTAAAAATGTTACATCAGTTCAATCTTATAAAACTAGTAAATTAATATTTGTTTGTCCAATTATTGGATTAGTATTATGTGTTATAGGTTTATTTGAATTATTTAAGAAACCAAAAGAATCTTATGAAGATGATGATTATAAAACTAAAATTATTTCAGTTGTTGGTAATACTGAACAATTAAAAATTATTACTGATGATACTCAAGAAATTTCATATGTTAAGAGTGAAACTGAAGTAGAAGAAGTTGGTATTAAATCTATTAATAAAGAGTCAGAAATTGTTCCTGAAGAAGAAATTGAAATTCAAACAAGAAGTTCTAAAGTTGAAAATACTGAAAATATTGATATAAGTAAAATTGATATTATTGATGATACTTCTGAAAAGATTAATGAAATAACTGCACCAATTACTGTAGCTGAAGAAACTAAAGAAGAAGCTATGGAAGAAGAAACTGTAGTTGAAGAAGTTAAAAAAGAAGTAGATGATAAACAAGAAGCTATTAATGAAGCTAAGAAAACTTCTTTAATGGAAGCATTATTAAATAAGAAAAAGAAAAAAGTTGAAGTTCCAGTAATTGATAAAAATAAAGAAAAAACTCTTGAGGTTGAAGAATCTAAAGAAGAGGTTAAAGAAGAAACTAAACCAGTTGAAAAGAAAGCTATAGAACAAAAGAAAATTCTTCCTAAGAAATATTATATTTCAGGATCTACATTGGTTTGTGAATTAGTAGGTAATGCTAAAAAAGAAGTTAATTTTGATGAAATTACTTCTGTTGTTAAAACAATAAATAGTGAAAACAAATTAGTTAAAATAACTGTTTGTACTGATGATTCAAAATGTTTATTAACTAATATGTATAGAATTGATTTAGATGAAATAGCTAATACAATTCATAGCAAAATGTTAGATATTAAACCTGGATTTGAAGAAGAAATAGAACATAAAGAATATTAATATGAAAAAGAAAAATAAGAAAAATATTATTGTTATTATTTGTTTTTGTATTGGTTTAATATTATATCTTTGTGGATTGTTCTTATTATTTGGCTCTAGTTTAAGTAAACTAGGAATCATTAATAGTATTGTTCCTACTATTAGTAATAGTAATGCTCATTCATTAAAATTAATTGGTATTATATTATTTATGATTGGATTCTTTATATTTATGTTTTCAGTTATAATGCTATATAAAGATAGTAATTCTATTCAACATAATAAAGATTTAATTATTGAAGGAAAAGCTGATGTAATTACAATTATTGTTATGATTTATGTAATGATTTTTATGTTAGTTATTTGTTTAGTATTTGATCAAGTAATTGGTGCTTTATTATTTGGAGTTACGATTTTAATTCAATGTGTATTAAATTCTATTTTAATAAGATATTATGGAAAGAATAAAAAGTAGCATTGCTACTTTTTTAATGGTAAAATAAAAGTAGGTGATATTAAATGAATATGGATAAGATATTAGAGATATTAAAAAAGGATAATGGAACTGAAAGAGTACTTACTGGTTATACTAAACCTAATATTTTAAAATGTATTTTTGGTTTTGGTATTAGTGTTATTATTCTTATTTCATTATTATTCTTATTTGGTATTCAATTTAATTTAGTATATCTATTAGTTTTAATTATAGATATTTTAATTGGTTCATACTATGGTATTAATTTATTTACTGAAAAAGGATTTAAAAGTCCAGTATATGAAAATAGACCAATAGTTGATGAAGAAGAAAATGATAATCAAGATTCTGATTATGATGAATTTGCTGATGATGAAGAATATGATGATGAAAATTATGACGAAGAAGAATATGAAGATGATAAAGAAGTATAATGGTATTGTACTTTTTTTGATTTAAATGTATAATTTAATAGTAGGTGATTAGGATGAACATAGGTATAGATATCGATGATACTATTACTAATACTTATAGTGTTTTACTTCCAATGATTGCTATAAAATATGGAATGGACATTAATAAGATGTTATCTCAAAGACCAACTTATAATTTTTTAAATAAAACTTTACCTAATTATGATTTAATTAAACCTGATATTTTTCCAGCAATGGCAAAAATAGTTCCTTTAAAAGAGGGTGTTGTTGAAACACTAAATAAACTTAAAGAGGAAGGACACAAGATTATTTTTATATCAGCTAGAAATCGTAAAGAATATTTAGATCCTTATAAGATTAGTCTTGATTATTTAAAGGTTAATAAAATTCCTTTTGATAAGTTAATAGTTGATTGTCATGATAAAGGTAAAGAATGTGTTATAAATGGAATAGATTTATTTATAGATGATAATACAGGTAACTGTACTTCTGTTAAAAATAAAGGAATTCCAACATTACAATTTGATGCTCCATTTAATCAAGATCAAAACAAATTTAAAAGAGTTTGTTCTTGGGATGAAGTATATGATGTTGTACAAGAAATGTATTCATAGAAAATAATATTTATTATTTTCTTTTTTTATGGTATAGTAAGTAAACTTTATATAAAAAGGAGGGAGTTTTTATGAAAGTTATATTTTTAGATTTTAATGGTGTGTTAGATACAAGTTATAAGATAGATGAAGTAAATTATGATAATTTACAAAGATTAAAACATATTGTTCATGAAACTGAAGCTAATGTTGTTATTAGTTCTTCTATTAAAAATAGTTTTTTATTAACTAATAGAATGAATTCTACTTTACGTGCTTTACTTGATAGATTAATGTGTGAAGGTATTAACGTATTAGGTTTTACTCCTTATGGTTATAGTAGAGAAGAAGAAATTAAAATGTATTTAGAAGCTCATCCTGAAATAGATTCATTTGTAGTTATTGATGATGACTATGATATGGATTTTGGTGAATCAATGATTAAGCTTCCTTCTCAAAGAATTCATGGTCAATTAGGTTTAGATGATATAAGTGTTAATAAAGCTATAAAAGTTTTAGGAAAAGTTGAACAAAGTGTAAAATTAAAGAAAACAAAGTAAAAATTTGTTTTCTTTTTTCTTTTCTTTTTTGTTATAATTAATATAAGATAGGATAAGTGTGAAGTATGAATGAACAAAACAATTTAAATGGCGTTAATCCAATGCCACAAACTCCAGTTACTCCAGTACAACCTGAAGTGACTCCAACTCCAGTAGCACCTGTACAACCAGTTGTTACTCCAGTTGAACCAGTGCCACAAGCACCAGTTGAACCAGTGCCACAAGCACCGGTTAATCCAGTGCCACAAGCACCAGTTACTCCAGTGCCACAAGCACCAGTACAACCTGGATTTACTGGTGCACCAGTAACACCAATGGCAACTCCAGCTGGTGGATCTAAACCATTTAGTATTAATAATATTAATTGGAATGATAAAAAAGTTATTGGTGGAATAATAGGTGTTATTATTGCAATAATTTTATTAATTGTATTATTTGGTGGTAAAACATTAACATGTACAGATGAAACTGAAAGTTTTGGTGTTACTACAAAATATACATATACTGTTAAATATGGTTTAGGTAAAGCAAAAGAAGTTTCTATGAAAGTTGTATTAGATTATAGTGATTATGAATATGATTTTGATATTGAAGAAATCAGAGACGGTATGGAAGAATCATTAAAAGATTCTGATGAATATAAGAGTTATAAAGTTACTGCAAAAGGTGATGTAATTACTGCTGTAGTTAAATATGACTTAAAGAAATTAGCTGATGAAGAAGATTTAGAAATTGAATCTTATAAAGAAGCTAAAGAATATTTTGAAGACGAAGAAATGACTTGTAAATAATAATGTTAATTAAAATAAGCTCCTATTAAATTTTAGGAACTTTTTTTATTTGTCTATGATATACTTATCTTAGATAGTGGAGGTGTAGGTATGGCAAAGAAGAAATATTTTGATATCGACTCTATTTCGACTGATTCAAAAGTTTCAGATGCTTTTTTAGAAGATTCTTCTTTTGATGGTATGGTTGCTGCTCCTACAACAATTGAATCTTTAGATGAAACTGGATTAGAAAAAAATAATGAGATAGAAACTTTAGATGAGATAGAAACTTTAGAAGAAGTTGAATCTTTAGAAGAAGTTGAATCCTTGGAAGAGAAAAATTCAAAAGAAGAAAAGAAATCTGAAAAAAAATCAAAAAAAGAAGATAAAAAGAATTCTGAACCTGAAGAAGTAAAGGTTCCTCAACCTATTAATAATCCAGCTAATACATTTGAAGGTGAACATACATTTACTAATGATAATCCTATGGGTGGTGTTTTCTTTGAACCAAAAGAAGTAAAACAAACTCAAGTATTTGAAAATATAGGTAATAAAGATCAATATAATAATGCAGGTGGTGTTCAACAACAAGCTGAACATATTCAATCCGCTTATGCTAATAATTATTCAAATAATGCTAGTAGAATAAAATCTGCTCCAAGAAAACGTGTCAAAAAACGTGTTAATGTTGGACCTATTATATTTTTACTGTTAATTGTTGGTTGTGTATCTGCTTACTTTATTGGTAATAGTAAAATAGTTTGTTCTTTAATTGAAGAAGAATCTGGTATTAAAGCTACAACTACAGTTACAACTAATTATATATTTGGTTATGCATATATGACTGAACATGAAGTAGTTTATGAATTTGATGGTATTGAAGATATGGATACTAAAGCTTTTGCAGCTAGAATGGAAACAACTTATAAAGATAAAAAGAATTTAAAGATTACTTATGATAAATCTAAAGTAACTATTAAGTTTAATAAATTCTTTAATAGTATTCATTCTAAAGGGGCTAATGAAGATAGAAAAGAATATAAAACTAACGGATTTACTTGTAAATAAAAAAGTTTCTTAGAAACTTTTTTTATTTGTTATAATAGTTTTAGGTGATTAAAATGATTTATCCAGAATATTTAAAAGATAATGATACTGTTGGTATTACAGCATGTAGTTGTGGTGTATTAAAGAAGATTGATAGATTTGAAAAGAGTATTAGTAATTTTAGAAAAAAAGGATTTAATATAATAGAAACTAATAATGTTAGAACAGATGGTATTGTTAGTAGTGATCCTGTAACAAGATGGAATGAATTAACATCTTTATTATTAAATAAAGATGTTAAGATGATTAATATTGCTAGTGGTGGAGATTTTCTATATGAAATGTTACCTTTAGTTGATTATGATTTAATAAAAGATAATGTTAAATGGATTGGTGGAAGTAGTGATCCTACTAGTTTATTATTTACTATTACTACTAAATTAGATATTGCTACTATATATACTCCATGTAATATGGCAGGTTATGATCATAATGAATTACATGATTCTTTAAATAATTATTTTGATATTGTTAAAGGTAATAATGTTAGACAATGTAAATATGATAAATATGAATTAAATGATAATGATAACGATGGTTATAATTTAGATACTATTAATAACTGGAATAATATTAATGGAAATGTTGATGAGTCAGGTATTATTATTGGTGGATGTATAGAATGTATTAAAGATATTATTGGTACTAAATTTGATAATGTTAATAGTTTTATTGAAAAGTATAAAGATGAAGGTATTATTTGGTATTTTGATGTATTTGCTATGGGACCTGAAGCTTTATATAATACTTTATTACAATTTAAGAATGCAGGTTGGTTTAAATATGCTAAAGCTATATTAATTGGTAAAGTAAAATATGTTCCTGAATATTCTTGTACAACATATGAAGATATTATAAAAAAAGCAGTAGATATTCCTTGTGTATATAAATTTGATATTGGTCATGTTAAACCTTCATTTACTATTATTAATGGTAGTAGAGTTCATGTTGTAAGTAATGATAATGAAGGTTATATAGATATTTTGACAAAATAGTTATATAAATATAATGATTTCCCAGTTAAAGGGGAATTTTTTTATGAGATTTTTTAGATGTATATCTGCAAGAGAATTAACTAATATGTATAAAGGTATTAATGATAGAGATGCAGTAGTAATGGGAGAAAATACTCATCGTTATGAATATGGTAAAGAGTAAGTTCATTTTTTTAGATATAGTCAGGATGCTGAATTTTTTGGAAAAATTTTAAAAGATTTAGGATAGATTAGAATACTTTAAGTATTCTTTTTTTTGTATTGCATATTATTTTGATAGGGTATATAATGATATAGTTCGATAACGAACTATAGGATGTGATAATTGTGAATGTTGGTAATAATATTGGTAATTTAAATATGTTAATATTTAAACAAATATCTAATAGACATAAGGAATTAGGTTTTGATATTACACCTGTTCAAGCTATGATTATTATGGGCGTATACAATAATGAATCATTATGTCAAAAAGACATAGAACAATTTGTTACTTGCAATAAATCAACTTTATCTTCTGTACTTGATACTATGGAAAAGAATGGTTTAATTATGAGAATAGAAGACAAATATGATTCTAGAAAGAAGATTATTTCTTTAACAGATAAATCAAATGATATTGCTAAAGTATTAGAAAAAGATTGTGGTTATATGGATGATTTATTAACTGCAGGATTATCACAAGATGAGTTGGAAATTTTTAATAGTGTTATTGATAAAATGATTAATAATTTAGAAAGGAATTAATTATGGGAAAGTTATTTAAAAATTTAACTAAAAAACAATTAGTATTAATTGTTATTTCTTTAGTTTTAATTGTAGGTCAAGTATGGTTAGAATTAAAGATGCCTGATTATATGAGTTCAGTTACAAGATTAGTTCAAACTGAAGGTAGTAAGATGAGTGAAATCATTAAGAATGGTGCATATATGTTGGGGTGTGCTTTTGGTAGTTTAGTATCTGCTATTATTGTTGGATATTTAGCTGCTAACTTAGCTTCTAGTTTTGCTACTACTATTAGATCTTTAATATTTAGAAAGATTGCTGAATTTGGAACTGAAGAAATTAAAAAGTTTTCTACTAGTAGTTTAATTACTAGAACAACTAATGATGTTACTCAAGTAGATATGATTATTGGTATGGGATTACAAATGATGGCTAAAGCTCCAATTATGGCTGTTTGGGCTATATGTAAAATATTAAATAAAGGATTAGAATGGAGTATTCTTACTGGTTGTTGTGTAGCTATATTATTAGTTACTGTAGCTATTATTTTAATTATTGTATTACCTAGATTTGAAAGAGTACAAAAATTAATTGATAAGATTAATGCTGTTACTAGAGAAAATTTAACTGGTATTAGAGTTATTAGAGCATTTAATGCTGAAGAATTTCAATCTGATAGATTTGAAGATGCTAATGAAGATTTAACTGCTCAACAATTATTTAATCAAAGAGTATTCTCAGTTATGATGCCAGTTATGAATTTAGTTATGCATGGTTTAACTTTAGGTATTTATATTATTGGTGCTACATTAATTGCATCTGCTGGTATGATGGATAAAATTACTTTATTTAGTAATATGGTTGTATTCTCTAGTTATGGTATGCAAGTTATTATGTCATTCTTAATGTTGGCTATGATATTTATGATGGTTCCTAGAGCTCAAATATCTGCTAGACGTATTAATGCTATATTAGATGAAGATATAAGTGTTATTGAAGGTGAATTTAATGGTAAGACTGATGAAGTTGGTACTGTTGAATTTAGAAATGTTGGATTTAAATATCCAGATGCTGATGAATATTTATTAGAAGATATTTCATTTAAAGTTAATAAAGGTGAAACTGTTGCCTTTATTGGATCAACTGGTTCTGGTAAGAGTAGTTTGATAAATTTAATTCCTAGATTTTATGATGCTACTTGTGGTGAAGTATTAGTTGATGGTGTTAATGTTAAAGAATATAGAACAGAAGCATTAAATAATAAGATAGGTTATGTTCCTCAAAAAGCTGTTATGTTTACTGGTACTGTTTCTTCAAATGTTAAATATGGTAATAATGGTAAAAAAGAAATTACTAAAGAGAAAGTTAAGGAAGCAATTGATATTGCTCAAGGAACTGATTTCGTTACTAAAATGGAAGGTAAATATGATGCTCATATTGCTAGAGGTGGAACTAACGTTTCTGGTGGTCAAAAACAAAGACTTGCTATAGCTAGAGCAATTGCTAGAGATCCTGAAATTTATATTTTTGATGATTCTTTTTCAGCGTTAGACTATAAGACTGATTCAGTTTTAAGAAAAGAATTAAAGAATTATACAAAAGATGCAACAAGTATTATTGTTGCTCAAAGAATTGGTACTATTATTAATGCAGATAAAATAATCGTATTAGATAAAGGTAAATGTGTTGGTGTTGGTACTCATAAAGAATTATTAAAAAATTGTGAAGTTTATAAAGAAATTGCTTTATCACAATTGAGTGAGGAGGAATTAGATAATGCCTAGACCAGGAGGACCTAGAGTTCATGAAAAGTCTAAAGACTTTTTTGGCTCTATGAAAAGATTATTTAAAAATTTAAATCCATGGAAATATTTAATGATTTTAGCATTAATATTAGGTTTTGTAAGTGCAATATTATCATTAATTGCTCCTAATAAATTATCAAAATTTACTGATGAGATTACTAATGGATTAATTCCTAAAACTGAAAAGTTTCAAGAAATAAATGAAGCTATGTCTTCTAATATGAATCCAGATGCTATGAATGAAAAGTTACCTGAAATATATACTTCTTCATCTGTATCTGCAGAAGATTTAAATAACTTTACTAATATAATGTATCAAATGAGAGAAGTTAATGATGAAGAAAAAGCTATGCTATTTATGTCATTACCTAAAAGTGTACTTAGAATACTATATGACGATATTGTAATTGATGGTATTATTATTAGTGTTGATGATCAATTAGAAATGATTAATATTATGTCTAAAATGGGTGAAGAAACTGGTAGTGAAAAAGCTTTATCATTAATGGATGAATTACCTGAATCTGTTTATAATGTTATTAAACCTGAAATGAATATGAAAAAAATAAAAGCTATTGCAACAGTTATGGCAATTATTTATGTTTGTAGTGCATTATTCAGTTATATTCAAAACTTTACTATGACTACTATTTCTAATAAATTTGCTTTAACATTGAGAAGTAGTATTAGTAATAAAATTAATAGATTACCTCTTAAATATTTTGATCAACATGAAACTGGTGATGTTTTATCAAGAGTTACTAATGATGTTGATACTATAGCTCAAAACTTAAATAATAGTTTAGCTACTTTAGTTGGTAGTTCAACATTATTCTTAGGATCAATAATAATGATGTTTGTTACTAATTGGGTTATGGCTTTAACTGCTATTGCTTCTTGTATTATTGGTTTTGGTTTTATGTTCTTAATATTAAAGAATTCTCAAAAATACTTTGCATTACAACAAAAAGTATTAGGTGATTTAAATGGATATATTGAAGAAATGTATTCAGGTCATAATGTTGTTAAAGTTTATAATGGTACAAAAGAATCTATTGAAGAATTTGAAAAATTAAATGTTGCTTTATATGATGCTAAAAGAAAAAGTATTTTCTTATCTGGAACTATGCAACCTATAATGGGATTTATTGGAAATTTAGGTTATGTTGCAGTATGTATTGTTGGTGCATTATTAACAATGAATGATTATACTACTTTTGGTACTATCGTAGCATTTATGATTTATATTAGATTATTTACTAATCCATTATCTCAAATTGCTCAAGCTATGACTTCGTTACAATCTACAGCTGCGTCAAGTGAAAGAGTATTTGAATTTTTAGATGAAGATGAAATGAGTGATCAATCTAATATTTCTACTCATTTAGATAGCTCTAAAGTATCTGGTAATATTTCTTTTGAACATGTTAAATTTGGATACGATGAATCAAGAACTATTATTAAAGACTTTAGTGTAGACGTTAAGAAAGGTCAAAAGGTAGCTATTGTTGGACCTACAGGTGCTGGTAAAACTACTATGGTTAACCTTCTTATGAAATTCTATGAAATTAATGATGGTGATATAAAAATTGATGGTGTTTCTACTAAAGAATTAAGTAGAGAAAACATTCATAATTTATTCTGTATGGTATTACAAGATACTTGGTTATTTGATGGTACTATTAGAGATAATATTAAATATAATAAAGCTAATGTTTCTGATAAAGAAGTATGGGATAAATTAAAAGTTGTTGGTTGTGATCATTTTGTTAGAGCATTACCTGGAGGATTAGATGCAGTTGTTGGAGATACTGATACAGTAAGTCAAGGTCAAAAACAATTATTTACTATTGCTCGTGGTATGTTAGAAGATGCTCCATTCTTAATTTTAGATGAAGCTACTAGTAATGTAGATACAAGAACTGAAGAATTAGTTCAAAAAGCTATGGATAAATTAACTGAAGGTAGAACTTCATTTATAATTGCTCATAGATTATCTACTATTAAAAATGCTGATATTATTTTAGTTATGAATGAAGGTAATATCATTGAACAAGGTACTCATGATGAGTTAATGAAACAAAATGGTTTCTACGCTAACTTATATAATAGTCAATTTGAAAAAACAGCATAGACTGTTTTTTTTATGGTATAATTTATACAGGTGAAATGTTATGGAAAACGAAGTAGTAAAAAAACCTAAAAAGAAATATTTTATATTAGGAGCTATTGGTATTATTGTATTAGTAACTCTTATAGTTGTGTTATCTACTTATGGTAGATGGATTAATGAAAAAGAATCTTTAAATAGAGTATTAGTTAATAAATATGATGATATGATTGTATATACTGATGATAAAGATATTATTCAAATTAATAGTATTAAAGACTTTTATGGTGATGAATATAAACTTGAATTAAATGATAATGAATATGCTCATTTATATTGTAATAAGAATAATGATTGTATTTATATGGAAGATAGTTTCTTTCAACATCCAGGTATATTAATTTTTATTTGTGTATTTGTTTTAATTGTTATTGTTTATTTGATTATTAAAGATTTAGCTATTATTAATATTGTTATTAAAGCTGTATTAGCTAGTGTTATATTAGCAACTGGATTAGTATTAATCTTTATGGAAACATATGAAATGTTAGATTATTATGGTATGGTTAATAACAATAATAATTTAGTAGAAGGTAAAGTTGTTGGATATATATCTAATGGTAAAAAATATAATGAAGTTATTGAATACTTTATAGATGATTATAAATATATATATGTTAATAATAGTACTGTTAAAACATATGAATTAGATAAAGATATCAATGTATATTATGATAAAAAAGTTTATAGTATAGCAGAAGTTAAAAGAAATCCATTAATAATAAATAATTATGTATATGGTTTATTATTTGTAATTGAAAGTATATTTTATTTTAGATTATTAAAAAAAGATAAGTAATACTTATCTTTTTTATGTTATAATAGAAAATAGAATAGTGGGTTGTAATATGAAAAAGTGTATAAAATATATATTGTTTTGTTTAGTATTACTTATTGGTTTTCCAATAATTTCTTTTGCTGCTTCTTTTAAGACTGGTATTAGTGATATAGTTAATAATATGCCTAATACTTCATTTGAACGTTTAGATTTATTTAATTCTAGATGCCAAGCTTATTATAGTTATGGTTTAGGTGGTAAACCTGCTTATCAATTATCTGGTGTTATTGATAATGGATATGAAGTTGATATTGACTTAACTATTCATTTATTTTTATATGATGCTGATGAAAATGTATTAGGTGAATTAACAAAGGATATACAAATACAAGAAAAGAATACTAATAATTTTAGTTTCTTAGTATCAGCTGCTAGTCATTATGATTTTGATTTTAATCTAATTGCTAAATATTCTTATGAGTTGGAAGTTAAAACAGATGTTGAAAGAGAAGAATCAGTAGTTAATTCTGAATATTACTTTAATGATTTTAATGTTGATATTAAAGTTTCTAAAGATAATATTTATTCAATTGAAGAGAAATTTGATGTTGTATTTAAAAAACATATTACTGCTATTAAAAAAGAAATACCAATTAGATATATTTATAAAAGAGATTTAAATACTGTTAATAAAAGAAGTATTACTAGTAATATTAAAATAGGTGATAATTATACTGAAGAGTTAGTTAAAGGTAAAAATGTATTAACTATTGGAGAAGTAGATGTTGATAATACTACTAAACATTATGATATTAAATATGATTATAATGTTGGTAAAGATACTATTAATAAAAATGATGAATTTATGTATTATATTAATAATACTTGGAATTGTAAGATTGATGGTGCTTCATTTAAAATTACTTTACCTAAAGAAACTAATGATATTAAAGTTGTTTTAATAGATAAAGATGGTTATGAAATAGAAGATAATTTTAATTATGAAATTAATGGTAATGTTATTACTGGTTCTATTGATATGATGATGGAAGATGATAACTTATATGGTATTAAGATAATATTACCTGATAAATATTTTATGGATGCTACTAATAATTTAAATTCTATTTCTGTTATTAGTTTAATTGTTCCATTAATTTGTATTGTATTAGCTATATTAGTTTATTATTTATTAAATAATATTAAGAATATTAAGAATACTAGTTTATATCCATATAAGAATTTAAATAGTATTGAATTTTCATATTTATATAATGGTAGAATTAAAGAAAGTGATATAGGAACTTTATTATTTAATTTATGCAATGATGGTTATATAGATGTAGTTAAAAATAAAGATTCTTATACTATAGTTAAAAAGAAAGATTATAAGAATAGTAATAATTTAGAAAAAGCTTTCATGGATGATATGTTTAAATATACTGATCAAGTAGATAGAGAACAATTACAAGTTGCCATGAGAAATATGAAAGAAAGAATTGTTGTAAGACAAGATACTAAAAAGAATAGAAAAAAATTATTTACTAATGATTTATTTAATTTTAAATTAATATTTTGGTTATTAGTAATTGCTATCTTTGTTTTAATAACTATTAATACTTTAACAGATTATCAAATGACTTATTTATGGATTAATTTAATAGTTTCTGGTGTGGGTTATGGATTATTACTAAGAGCTACTGTTAGTAGAAATAACATTATGGAAAAAATTATTATTGCTTTAGTAAGTATAGTATTAATAATTAGTCCTATTATATTTACTTGTTTAGAGGCATTTAAATTAAACCCTTTAAATATCGTAGTTTATATAATTGGTATTATTTGTATGATTATTATTGCAATTATCGCAAATGGTTTACCAAATAGAACTGCGTATGGCAGAAAAGTATTAAATATTATAAGAAGTTATAAAGAATATTTACTTAATGTAGATATGGAAGTAATAAATGATGAAATAGTTAATAATAGATACTATTTCTATACTATTATTCCATATGCTTTAGTATTAGGTATTGGGGATAAATGGTATAATAAATTTGAAAAAGTAGAGTTGGTAAAACCTTCATGGTATATTGACAATGCTAAAAAATTTGATAGAGAAAAATTTTACGAAGTTGTAAGAGAAATATATTCTGATATGTTCTTTGCATATAAAAAATAGGTGGTGTGATCATGGATAGTGTGATAACTAAATTTAATATAGGTGATTTTGTTAAATATAAGAAAACTGAAGAAGAAGGAAAAGTTATTGATATTGTTTCTACATTAGGTGGAGATGACAATGTATATGAAGTTCAATTTGGAAACGTTACTAGATTATATGCTGAAAAATATTTAGATTTAGTAATGGCTTCTAAAGAGATTGTTGTTGAAGAAGAGGTTAGTGAATCTGAAGTAGAAGAACAAACTACTCAAGAACCAGTTGTTCCTGAAGTAGAAGAAACTTCAGAAGAAGAAACTCCAGAAGTAGAAGAAACAACTATTCCTTCAGAGCCAGTAATAGAACAAGTACCTAAAACAGAAAAAGATATTATTAAAGCTATAGATGTAGAAGATGTTACTTTATCTATTAGAATAGAAGATGAAATTAATAGAATTATTAATGATTTAGGTTTAGTAAAAGTTAATAGTGATACTGATGTTTTAATGGATTCTTGTAAATTATTAAAATACTTAGCAACTAGACAAGCAAATATTAATAATGATGAATGTAATACTAAGAGTATTGTATTAAATGAATTATTTAAAGGTTTATTTAATAGAGATGATAATTATATTACTAATTCATATTTATTTAGTGAAATTTTAAAAAGATTAGGTGTTAATGTTTATAATGTAGGATTGAAAGATGATAATGGAAACTTCTATATGGCTAATTTAGTTCTTATTAAAGGATTATATTATTATTTTGATGTTACTGTTGAACAAGCTATTTATAATAGTAATGGTAGAGTATTGGATGAGTTTAAATTATGTAGTGCTTGTATAGGTAGTGATACATATCAAAAATACTTTACTCCAGTAAGTATCATTGATATTAATTCTAATGAACCTAAAAAAGAAGTACCAGTAAATATTTCAAAGAAAGATATGGATCCTAAAATTTTAAATAAAATTATTGGGGTTGTGATTTAATGAATAGTATTGTAAAAAAAATGTTTGGTGATGATTTAATAAGAGCTTTAAATCAAATGCTTGATGAATTTGTAGAATTAGATTTTGATGAAACTGATATCTATGTAAGTATTAAAGGAATTAATGAATCTGTTAGGACTTGTTTATTCTTATTAGCTGAAGAAAGAGGACTTTCTGATATGGCTTTTAAAATTGAAAGAATAAATAAGAGATTAAAAGTTGAAAATGTTGATAAATTTAAAAAGAGTTTTGACAAAGGTGATGCTGAATCTTATTTAAAGAAACTTAATAAAACTGATAAGATTGATTTATTACATGCTATGGGTTTAGATATTCCTAATGATATGGTTTATAAATTAGATAAAATTAAACAAGTATATAGAAATACTATTAATAAATCTATAATGGATGATCAAGTCAAAGAACAAAAAGATGGTATAGATACTTTTATTAAATATAAAAAATCTGATAAAAAGAAAAATGATAAAAACGACAAAAAATAGTAAAAATACTATTATGTCGTTTTTTTATTATGTATAATTATTATAGGTGATAGTTATGTATACTGAAATAGAAGAAGCTATACATTTTGTATTTATAGCTTTTAAAGGTAAAAGAAGAATTAAGGAGGATATTGATTTAGCTTTTCATAGTATTAGTGTAGGTACAATGTTAGCAGAAGTAGGTATGAGTAAAAAAATAATATTAAGTGGTTTATTACATGATATTATTGAAGATACTGATTATACTTATGATGATATTAAGATTAAATTTGGTGAAGATATAGCTAATAATGTTTTATATTTAAGTGAAAATCAAGATATAAAAGATTTTAAAGAGAGAAAGTTAGAATTTATTAATAGATTAAAGAGTCAAGATAATGATGATTTAATTATTGCTGAAATAGCTGATAAGTTACAAAATCTTTTAAGTGATTATGAATTATATAAAAAAGAAGGTAATAAAGCATTAGCAACTTTAAGTACTACTTATGAAATGAATATGTGGTATTACAAGGAATTGTTAGATTTATTTAATAGTAGAATTAGTAATAATGTATTATTAAATAGATATAAAGATATTGTTAATGAATATTTTGGTATTTAGTTATGGAATTAGTATTTAGAGATAGTGTTGTAACATGTGAAGATGTTAGTAATGTTATTAAAAATAATAATATTTCTTTACCTGATTATAGATTAGCTGTTATTGTAAGATTAATGGATAAAGATGGTAATGTTATTCTTCAAAGAAGAGGTCCTAAATCTAGAGATGAACATA
Organism: Bacilli bacterium; assembly: GCA_016296185.1. Classification (GTDB taxonomy): domain Bacteria; phylum Bacillota_I; class Bacilli_A; order RF39; family UBA660; genus Coprovivens. The sequence continues at coordinate 4,617 of JAEDJT010000017.1, read as the reverse complement.
ATAAATTAGAAGATATTGGTGGTGCTGTTGAAGATACTGATATTAACCTAATTAAGGCTCTATACAGAGAAATTAAGGAAGAAGTAGGAGAATTAGCTAATATTGAGATAAAAGACTTTGTAGGGGCTGTTTTCGAGCCTAAATTTGATATAAGAACTAATAAGACTGTTAATTGGTTATTTTGTATATATAATGGTTTATATATTGATGGTGAATTATTAATTAATGAACCTGGTAAGTGTTTAGGTTATGAATTTTATAATAAGAATAATTTACCAAAAGATGAAATGAGTTATACTTCAGTATATTTTAATTCAATATAATGATATAATGAAAATAGGTGAATAGTATGGAAGATTTAAATAGAACTTTAAAATGTATTACTATAAGTACTATTGAATCAATTATCAATGATGATAATGTTTTTTCAGACTTTGTTAGAGGTTCTGGATCTTTTTATGGTGAAGATAAAATTGATTATCTAAATGCTATTAACCAATATATGGATTATCAAGTGAAACATACAACTGATTTACCTAGAAATGTATTTGTAAAAGTTAATTATTTAAATGATTACTTTGGTAGTGAGTTAAAAGAAAAACGTTCATATGATTTTGATAAATATTTATCTAAAACTCATCCTTTGGTTAATGTTGCTTTAATTGAATCTATTTTAAGTAATGATAATATTTATAATAAGTTTATGGCCTTTGAAAATAATAGAAATTTATTTCCATTAGAATTAGCAACTTATTTAAATGCTATTACTGATTTTGTAAACTATTATAGTACTAATGGTATGAATGCTGTTATGGATAGTGAATTTAAAGAAAAGTTTAATAATATTATGAAACAATATTCTTTAGAATATAAAACTGCTTCTGTTATAAATGGTTATGTTCCAGAAGGTACTTTAGATCCATCTATTATTGAAAGAGTATTAGGAGACAAATATAGAGATAGAGAAGGTATGTCTACTTTTGATAAATTTGCAATGTGTAGAGATATCTATATTGAGTTATGTAAAATAGTTGATTATGATGTAACATTTTCTGCTTATGATCAAAATATGAATATTCCTATTGCTAGAGATATTTATAATAAAAGTCCTGATAGTATTACTTTAGAAAATAATGCTGTTGTATGTAAAACTTGGGCTGAAATGTATGCTATTTTACTTGGTATGGTTGGTATTACAGCTAAAGTAGATGGTAATTTTCATAAGTTTGTAGTTTTTGATTGTGATGGTACTTTAATGAAAGCAGATGCTACTAATAATATGATGAATATTGATGCTGGATTATTTATGTGTGATTTAGCTGCTATTCAAATAGGTTTACCTACAGCTGGTTTCTGTTGTGATGAAGAATATAAAGATGTTCATAAACAAATATTAATGGCTGATATGAGAAATCGTTATGAAGCTAATAGTCAAGAAGATATTTTTGATAAATTAAAGAATGATTATTATCAAGTTAATGATGATGAATTAAAAGATGAAACTGAATATAAATTAGAATTATTAAATATTATGTGTAAGGATTCTAAATTAAGAGGTCTTCAATTAGTTAGATATTATACTGTTATGTTTGAGAAATTATTTAATAGTTTAGAAAGAGCTAATTTAAATTTTCAATATGTAGCATATAAAGATAGTGAATATATTTTTGATGCTGGTGTTTTGATTTCAAGAAGAAGAGTTAAAAATCTTGATGATATAGATGGAGATAATTATGAATATGACTATTTTGTTTTCTTTAAAGATGGAGGTACTCAACAATTATCTAAAGAAGCACTTGAAAATTTAATTAATCAAAATAATTTCGTTATATTTGGTAAAAAGAAAGATATACCTGGTTTAAAATTAAGTGATAGTGAGGAGGTTTCTCATGGAATTGCTTGCTAAATTAAGAAAAATTAATGATAGTTTATATGAAACAACTAAAGATGAAAAGTATTTAAAAATAAAAGAGTTACTTGCTTATGATGATTGCTTTTTTAGATTAGATTATGAAACTGCTATACATTTATTAAATGATTTAGGTTTAGAGAATCCTGTTGATACATATACTAGTTTAGTTAGTCCTGATAATTTTAATGTAGCTAAGAAAATTTTTACTATTTCTGGATAAAGTGGTATAATTCCTTTGAATTAAGGGGGAATTATAATGTCTAAGAGTGATATTTATTATGAAATGAGTTTAAATGCATCTCTTTTATATAGTAATCATCAAATAAATAGTGAAGATTTTTATAGAGTAACAAGTATATTAAAAAGACCACAATTAATTGCTGGTTTAGAATTATCATCTATTGTATCTTTATTTAGTTTATTAAAGATTAATGATTCTATTAATAAAATACCTGTTATTAGTTATTATCATAGAGAAGATGTATTAGATTATTTAATGGGATCAAAAAGAATTAATATTATGAAGTAATATCTAATTCTTTTTTTTATGGTTTATTTTTGTTATAATTATAAATACAATTAATATAGGTGATAATATGAGTATTTTAGAAGTTGTTTTAATAGGAATTGGACTTGCTATGGATGCTTTTGCTGTATCTGTATGTAAAGGTTTAAGTATGAATAAATTTAAGGCTGATAAAGTTATTATTATTGGTTTGTATTTTGGTATATTTCAAGCTGTTATGCCTTTAATAGGTTATTTATTGGGTAGTTCTTTTCAGGAATTTATATCTAGTATAGATCATTGGATTGCTTTTGTATTATTAGCTTTTATAGGTTTTAATATGATTAAAGAAACTTTATCTAAAAAAGAAGATAAGATTGATGATAGTGTAGATATTAAAACAATGGTAGTATTAGCAATTGCTACAAGTATTGATGCTTTAGCTGTAGGTATTACATTTGCTTTCTTAGAAGTTAATATTATTATGTCTATGATAGTTATTGGTTTAATAACATTTTTATTATGTATTATAGGTGTTATTATAGGTAATAAATATGGTAGTAAATTTGAGGATAAAGCTCAAATTATTGGTGGAGTTGTATTAATAATTATTGGTTTAAAAATACTTATAGAACATTTATTTTTTTAGAACTATTATTAGTTCTTTTTTTATTGATTTTTAATAATAAAATGATAGAATTTAATTAGGAGGATAGATATGAAAAAGTTAAGTAAATTTATACTAATTTTTATAATGGTAATAGGTATTTTTACTTTAGCAGGTTGTGGAAAAAAAGAAGCTCCTAAATCTGATAATGTTAAAGAATTTTCTAATACTATTGCAGGTAAATTAGCTAAACAATTTTATGATGAAATTCAAGATAATAAAGATCTTGAAAAAATAGCTAATAAATTATCTGAAAATGAAATTATAGAATTTAGTGTAGGTGTAGAAGAACTAAATGAAGATAGTTATTTTGCAGGTATTACTACTGAAGTAAAAGGTTTTAAAAAAGCTTATGCTATTAGACCTATGATTGGTACTATTCCTTTTGTAGCTTATATGTTTGAAGTAGATGATGCAGAAGCTTTTGAAGCTAATCTTAAAGAAAATGTAGATTTAAGATGGAATATTTGTACTGAAGCTGATACTGTTGAATCAGTAGTATTTGAAAACTATGTATTTATAGTTTTATCACCTAATGGTTCTGAATAGTTATGAATAATAAAAAAACGATAATGACTGTATCTGCTTTATTTATTCTTATATTTCATTTATGGATTAATATTACTAAATCTATTAATGAATTATATATAAGACAATTACTTGTAGTTGGTGTAGATATGTTCTTCTTTTTATCTTGTTATAGTATAGGTAAAAGGGAAATAAAATATAAAGAATTCATAAAAAATAGAATATTAGATATTTATATTAAATTTATTATATTAAGTGTTATTTATTATTTATATAAAGGTTTTGATTTATTAGAATTTATTAAAACTATATTAGGTATTAATTTATTTATAAAGGGTGGAGGATCATTCTTATGGTTTATTCCAGGTATAATGATTGTTTACCTATTATTACCTTTATATAAGAAGATTGATAATAAAATATATGTACCTATAATTACTATATTTATATATTTATCAGTATGTATATTGATTAGTTATAATACTTATTATGATGAAATATTTATTTTATTTAATAGAATTCCTATTATGTTAATAGCTTATTACATGGGTAAATATAATGTTATTAATTATTTAGATGATAAAAAATATTGGTTGATAACTATATTGTTATTAACAATAGGATTTGCTATTTCTTATATTAGTATTGTTAATAGAATTAAATTAGAATGGTTCTATGATATTTATTATTTAGTATATATACCTTTTATATTAGGTTTAATAATGTTACTTGATAAAATTAAAGATAATAAGTTAACTAATTTATTAGGTTCTATTACTTTAGAATTATATGGATTACAAATGATATTTGGTTATAAGATAGTTAATATGATATATTTACATGTTAATAATGCTTTATTAACAAATGTATTAGTTATTATTGTAATGGTTATATTGTCTATTATTCTTAAATATATATTTGATATAAAAAAGATGATTATTAAATAATCATCTTTTTGGTACTATAAAAGTGTAATGATTAATTACAGAAATGTAATTGATTATT
>JAEDJT010000053.1 GCA_016296185.1 Bacilli bacterium | reverse complement strand
ACGTCTCGTTCTATTGACGATACTTTTAATTTAGCTGAAAATTTAGAGAGTGAAAAGTTTCCTGGGATGTTAATATGTCTTTCTGGTGAATTAGGAAGTGGTAAAACTGCTTTTGTTAAAGGCTTTGCTAAAGCTTTAGGTATTACAGAAACTGTTACTAGTCCTACTTTTGCTTTAGTCAAAGAATATCATGATGGTGAAATGCCTTTAAATCACATGGATGTTTATAGATTAGAAGATTCTGATGAAGAATTTGGTTTAAAAGATTATTTAAATGGTGATTCTGTTACTATTATTGAATGGCCTGAAATGATTGAAGATCAAATTCCTGAAGAAAGATTAGATATTAAGTTTAAAGTTGTCGATGATGATGTTAGAGTTTTAGTTTTAACTCCTCATGGTCAACAATATGAAGAATTACTTGATGCTGTATTATAAAAACTCTTAGGAGTTTTTTTATTTTTAGTTTTTTTGTGTTATAATATCGTTCGAGAAGGCGATGTTATGTATTCATTATTTATAGATTCACACGATAAAAAAGTATCAATTGTTTTATTTAAAGACGGAAAAGTATTAGATTCTATTATTGAAGAATCTAATAATAAACATAGTACTATTGTTATGCCATCAATTGATAATATTATTAAGAAATCTAATATTGAAGTTAAAGATATTAAGGAAATTTTAATTGTTAATGGACCTGGTAGTTTTACTGGTGAAAGAATTGCAGTTACTATTGGAAAAACTATGGCTTATTGTTTAAGTGTTCCTATTAAGGTTATTGATGCTTTAACAGTTTTAGCTATAAATGTTGATGATGATATTAAGTATGTTTCTGTTCCTGATAGAAATGGTGCTTTTGTTGGATCATTTGACGCTAATAATAAGCAATTAGATGAATTTAAATATATTAATAAAAGTGAATATGAAGTATTATGTAATGAACATAATGTTGTAAGTGATATTGAAATAAATTATGATCTTGTTTATGACTATTTTAGGGCTGTTTCAGCAATAAATCCTCATGAAGTTAAACCTTTATATATAAAAGGAATAAGTGCTTTAAATGGTAGATAAAATAGTTTTAGATGAATTAGATAGATTTAATGAATTAGGTATTCAAGTTAATAGTAATTTTGTTAATTTATTTTCATTAAATGATATTCTTAATTCTGAATTTGACTATGTTTATGGATATTATTTAGATAGTAAACTTGTTGGTTTTATTCATTTAAATAAAATGTATGAAAATATTGATATAGTTAATATTGTTGTTGATAAAGATTATAGAAGAAAAGGGATTGGAAATAGTTTATTAAAATATGTTATTAATTTATTTGATGATGTTACTGGTATTATGTTAGAAGTTAATGAACATAATGAATCTGCAATTAATTTATATAGTGTTAATAACTTTAAAGTTATTAACAGAAGAAAAAAGTATTATGGAAATGATGATGCTTTAATTATGAAAAGAGATGTTTAATATGAAGGATGTAAATATTTTATCTATTGAATCTTCTTGTGATGAAACTAGTATGGCTATTATTCGTAATGGTTGTGAATGTGTTCAATGTACTGTTTTAACACAAATGGATACTCATGCTGAATTTGGTGGAGTTGTTCCTGAAATAGCTTCAAGAATGCATGCAGAAAATATTACTATGGTTTTAGAAGAAACTTTAACTAAAGCTAATATGACTATGGATGATATTGATGCTGTTGCAGTTACATATTCTCCAGGTTTACTAGGAAGTTTATTAGTAGGAGTTGAATTCGCTAAAACTTTATCTTTGGTTTATTCAAAACCTTTAATTGCTGTTAATCATATTGCTGGTCATATTTATGCTAATAATTTAGAAAAGAAAATGGAATTTCCATTATTAGCTTTAGTTGTTAGTGGTGGACATACTGATTTAATATTAATGCATGGAGATTATGAATTTGAAAGATTAGGAGGGACTTTAGATGACGCTATTGGAGAATGTTATGATAAAGTTGCTAGAGTTTTAGATTTAAAATATCCTGGTGGTCCTAATGTTGAAAAAATGGCTAGAGAAGGTAATCATACATATGAATTACCTATTCCAATGAATGATGATACTTATAATATGTCTTTTAGTGGTTTAAAAAGTGCTATTATCAATTTAGTTCATAATGAAACCCAAAGAGGTAATAATATTCGTAAAGAAGATTTAGCTCGTAGTTTTCAAGATGTAGCAGTTGATCAATTATGTAGAAAAACTGAACTTGCTTTAAAACAATATGATGTTAAACATATGATTATTGCTGGAGGTGTTTCAGCTAATAGCTTCTTACGTGAAGAAATTAAAAAGGTTACTGATAAGTATGGGGTTGACTTATGTGTTCCAAGATTATTATATTGTACAGATAATGCTGCAATGATTGGAGCAGCTGCTTATCCTTTATATTTAAATGGTGAATTTGCAGATTTAAGTCTAAATGCGACAAGTACTGATGAAATATATTAAAATGGTGTTCTTAACATCATTTTTTTATGGTATTATATTAATATATCTAATATTAGAAGGTGTATTTATGAAAAGAATTTTAGTTACAGGAGCAGCTGGTACTGTTGGTTTACAAGTTTTAAGATTTTTATTAAGTGAAGGTAAGTACGAAGTAACTGCTTTAGAGTTAAAAAATAAACATGTTTATAAAAGATTAAAACATATGAGAAAGAGAATTAATATTGTATATGGTGACATTAATGATGATTTTTTAGTAGATGCTTTAATTAAAGAACATGATGTTGTTATTCATTGTGCTGGTGTGTTACCTCCTTTTGCTAATGTAAGAGATGATTTATGTAAGGTTGTTGACTATAAAGGTACAGTTAATATTGTTAATGCTATTAAAAATTATAATCCATCTTGTATGTTACTATATGCTTCTAGTACTTCTGTATATGGTAATCAAGAAAAATATACTGATTTAAAAGTTTCTACACCATGTAATATTGATGACTTTGATTCTTATTCTAATTATAAAATTAAAGCAGAAGATTATATTAAAAATAATTTAAAGAATTATTCTATATTTAGATTAGCATATATTTTAGGAGATCCGAAACATGAATCTTTAATTTATAATGTAGCTCCTAATATGAATTTAGAAACATTAAGTAGTGAAGATGCTGGTTATGCATTTGTTGCTGCTATTGATAATATGAAATCAGTTAATAAAAAAACATTTAATGTTTCTGGTGGTGAAAAATTTAGAGTTTCTTATAAGGAATATTTAAATGAAATATTTAAAAGTTATGGTTTATCTATTAGATTTTTATCTACATGGATAATGGCAGAAAAAAATTATTATTGTGGTTATTATGCTGATAGTAATAAATTAGAAGATTTATTACATTTTAGAAGTAAAAATTTATCAGTTTATTATAATACTACTTTAGAAAAATATAGACATAGTATTTTTAGATTTTTACCAAGATTATTTGCAATTCCTTTTTGTTTATCTTTTAAGAAAGAAAATAAAGATAAATAATGAGTAAGCAAGGATTAGTATTAGAGGGCGGAGGAGTAAAAGGATCTTATCAAATAGGGTCTTTTTATGCGTTTAGAGACTGTCATATAAAATTGGATGGATTTGTTGGAACTTCAATTGGTTCATTTAATGCTTGTATGTTAGCTAGTGGACACGAAAAAGAATTGTTAAATTTTTGGTATAATGTAAATCCTGGTTTATTATTTGGATTTGATAAAGATTTTGTAGATATTTTTAATGATGAAAATATGAGTATTAAAGCATTAAATGGTGCTTTCAATACTTTAAAAGATATTGTTAAGAATCAAGGTTTAGAAAATCTATATTTAAAAGATGCAGTTAAAAATATTGTTAGTTATGATGATTTAATGAAATCAAAAAAAGATTTTGGTTTGGTTACTACTAGATTACCTAGATTTGAAGCAATATATGTTAATAAAGAAGATATTACTGATCAAGAGAATTTATTAGAATATTTAATAGCTAGTTGTTATTTTCCAGGTTTTAAACCTAGAAGGATTTTAGATAATAATTATTATTTAGATGGAGGACTTAGAGATAATTCTCCTATTAGATTACTATATAATAAAGGTTATAAAAAAGCTTACGTTATTAACATAAAAGGAATTGGATTTAATAGATCTATTCCTAATGGTATTAAAACTGTTGTTATTTATCCTAGTAGATATAATGGTAAAATCTTTGAACTGGATTTATCTGTTGTTAGAGATAATATTAAAATGGGATATTATGATACTTTGAGAGTATTAAAAAATTATGATGGTTTTAGATATTGTTTTAAAAGAAAATTTAATTTCTTATATAATATGTTATTAAGAAATGTTGATAAGTCTTTATTAAGAAGAGTAAAAAGTTTCTTAAATGCTAAAACTAATAAAGATGTTATTATTAAATCTTTAGAGTATGTTATGGAAAAAGATGGCATTGATTATTATGATGTTTATAATCCATTTAAAGTATTAAAAAAATATAAGAAGAATAAAAAGAAACATTTTATTTATAGATTTTTAAGAGAAATTAAATTTTTCTAGTAAATAATATATTTATTGTGTATAATAATTAAGACAAAAAAGAGGTGTAATTATGGGAAGAGCTTATGCTGTTAGAGAAGCTAAAATTAAAAAGACTGGAGCTGCAAGAGGAAAGATTTATACAAACTTTGCTAAAGAAATTTATCTTGCTGCAAAGAATGGTGTTCCCGAAATTGAAGCTAATAGTCAATTAAAACACTTAGTTGAAAAAGCAAAAAAAATGCAAGTTCCTGCTGATATTATTAATAGAGCTTTAGATAAAGCTAAAGGTGCAGGAAAAGACGAATATGAGGTAATTATGTACGAAGGATTTGGTCCTGGTGCTTCAACATTTATTATTAGAACTTTAACAGATAATGTTAATAGAACTGTTGGTGAAGTTAGAGCTGCATTTAATAAAGTTCACAAAAGTTTAGGTGTTAATGGTTCTGTTTCATATAATTATGAAAACTTAAGCGTTATGGCATTTAAAACTGATAAAGAAGAAGATGTATTAATGGCATTACTTGATGCTGGTATAGAACCTTCTGAATGTGAAACTGATGAAGAAGGAATGTTAAATGTTTCAGTAAATTATACTGATAATGTTAAAGCTAAAGAAGTAATTGAATCTGTTATTTCTGATGTTGACTATGAAGTTGATGAATCAGGATGGTATGCTAAAGATACTATTACTTTAGAAGGTGAAGATTTAGAATTATTTAACAGACTATATGATTTATTAGATGATGTTGATGACGTAACTGATATTTATCATAATGTTGAATTATAGGATCTATATTTAGATCTTTTTTTTATTAATGAGGTGTAGTATGAAAGAAATTATATATAATCAATATAATATTGATGAAAATGAATTAACTGATATTGTAAAAAGATCGAAATTAGTAGTTGAGAATTCAAAAGGAGAATTACTATTTGTTAAAACTATTGATAATATGTTTTTAATAGGTGGACATGTTGAAAATAATGAAAGTGATCTTATAACATTAATTAGAGAAATTAAGGAAGAAGCTGGTATTGATTTTGTTCCTAATATATCAGATCCTTTTATCTGTATAAAATATTTATGTAAGGATTATCCTGATATTGGTATTAATACTGGATATATTACTAATTATTATTGTATAAAGAGTGATGATTTAATTCCTAATATTAGTAATTTAAATTTAACTGAAGAAGAAGAGAAATCAGGTTTTAAACTAGTATATATTGCTAAAGATAAATGTATAGAAAAACTTAATAATACAATGAAAATTGCTAAAAGAGTTAACGTGGTTAGAGATACGTTAGACGTTATTAGACAATATTTGGAAAAATAGAAAAATACTACTTTTTCTTTTATTTATAATATGGTAATATTATTGTATAAAAAAGAAAGATATGGAGTGAAAAAAATGAGTAAAGTATGTAATCAATGTAATTTAACAGTTGATGATAATGTTGCTTTCTGTCCTGGATGTGGAGCTCAATTACCAGTTCCTCAAACTACAGTACAACAAGCACAACCTGCTGATCCAAATGCTCAAATCGTTAACACTGAAGCTGCTAAAGCTAAAGTAAACGAAGTTGCTGGACAAGCAAAAGTAAAAGGAAAGGAATTCATTGAAAAAATTAAAACAGATAAGAATACTCAAATGACTTGCTGTGGTGTTGTTGTTGGTATTATTGTTTTATTTGTATTATTTACAATGTTATTCCCAAGTTCTAATGCTGTATTAAAAGGTTATATGAAAGGATATAAAAATTTCAACGCTAAACAAGTTGGAAAATATGTTCATCCTAAAGTAAATGAATATTATGAAGATAAATTAGATGAATCTTATGTTGATATGTTAGATGAATCTTTCGAAAAAATGGAAGATAGAGATTATAAAATTTTAAGTTATGAAATCAATAAAGATTATAAAGCTTTAAGTAAATCTAAAGTTGAAGATATTGCTGATGATTTAGAAGATAATTATGATATTCCAGCAAAATCAGTTAAAACTGTTAGAAAATATAGTGTTAAAATAAAAGTTGAAGAAGACGATGAAAAAGATACTACTAAAACTACTAAATGTTTAGTTAAAATTGGTATGAAATGGTATGTATTTGAAGGAATTTGCGAATAATATTTACTAAAAAGGAATATTATATTCCTTTTTTTTGTGTTATAATTTTTATATGATGAAAGGTACTTACTATTGTAAGTATGTGGTGTTTATATGAATATTTTTAAAAAGTATTTATTAGTATTTTTAGTTAGTATGGTTCCTTTATTTGAACTTAGATATACAATGTTAACTTTAGTTCCTGTATTAAATGTTAACTATGCAATTGCTTATACTGTTGGTATTTTAGGTAATATGTTACCTGTTCCATTTATTTATTTATTTGCAAGAAGAATACTTGAATGGGGAAGAGATAAAAGATTCATTGGTAAATTCTTTAATTGGTGTTTAATTAAAGGAGAAAAAGGTGGTAAGAAATTACAAAATACTGCTGGAAAAGGTTTATATTTTGCTTTATTCTTATTTGTTGGTATTCCTTTACCTGGTACTGGTGCTTGGACTGGTACTTTAGCTGCTAGTATTTTAGATTTAGATTTCAAAAAGACTATTGTAGCTGTAATGTCTGGTGTTATTTTTGCTGGTTTAATTATGATGGCTTTATCATTTGGTTTATTTGAGGTTATATTTTAATGGATACAATTATTTATTTTATTATTCATTCTGAACCAGCAAGTTCTTCTAATTTTAAAGATATTTCTAATAAAGATAATTTATTAGAAAAGAATAAAAATAAAATTCTTAGTGTTAGTGGTGAAAAATTAGCTGAAAAGTTAAGTAAACATATTGAACTAAAAAATATAGATTCGGTTTATTGTTCTAATTATGTTAGAACTCTTAGTACTGCAAAATATATTGCTTTAGAGAATAACACTTTAATAAATATTGATGATAGATTAAATGAAAGAAAAATTGGTCAAATGGGAGATATGGAATGGAAAGAATTTGAACGTCTTCAATTTAAGAATTTTGATTTTAAGTTAAATGGTGGGGAATCATTAAATCAAACTAAGAAAAGAATGGCTGATTCAGTTAAAAATATTTTAATGTTTGAATCAGGTAATAGAGTAGCTGTTGTTACTCATTCTACTGCTTTAACATGTTTATTATCTTCATGGTGTGATGTTGGTAAAAATTATGATGATAAATTAATTCTTACATATAATGAAGATTCAATTATTGATGGTCATTATAGTTATCCAATGTTATTTAAAGTAACATTTGATGGAATGGTAGTAAAAAATGTTGAAGTATTAGATATTAATATATAAAAAAATAGAGTATTGATAATGTACCCCTTATAGTTGACACACATAAAAAAATAGATGTGGTAAAATAAG
>JAEDJT010000052.1 GCA_016296185.1 Bacilli bacterium | reverse complement strand
TGGTGCCTCTGGTCGGACTCGAACCGACACGATATTGCTACCAACGGATTTTGAGTCCGCCGCGTCTACCAATTCCGCCACAAAGGCATTACTTCTTAAGTATAACATATTTTAAAAAAAGTAGTGATTATTTTTCACTACTTTCTGTTCTTTCTTTATATATTGAAGTAAATAATTCTTTATCTTCTTCAACTGGTGTTTCTTCTTTTATTATTGTTGGTAATTCTGATATTGATGATAATCCAAAATAATCTAAGAAATCACTTGTTGTTGCATATAGATTTGGTCTACCTGCTAATGTAGATTTACCACTTTCTTTTATTAATCCTTTTGCTAATAATTTTCTTATCATATGTGTATTGTTTACTCCACGCATTTCATCAATTTCAATTCTTGTTATAGGTTGATTATATGCGATTATTGCAAGTGTTTCTAGTGCAGCTGGAGATAATGTATTACTTTCTGGATTTTCAATTAGTTTTTGATAATATTCCTTATGTTCTTTTTTTGTTGTTAATTTAAAGGCATCACCTAAGTAACTAATTCTTATTCCTCTTTTTTCATCTTCATATTGTTTTTTTAATTCCATTAATAATTCTTTTGCTTGTTCTAGATCTATTTCTAAAATTTCACATACTTGATTTAATGTAACTCCTTCATCGCCTACTACGAAAAGGATACCTTCCAAAACTCCTAATAAATTCATACTATACTCTCTTCTCTATCATAATAGGACTGAAGTTATCTTCTTGAGTTAATAATATTTCATCTGTCTTACACATTTCTAATACTGATAAGAAAGTAACAATTATACTTTCTTTTGATGTTTCTTCAAACAGTTCAATAAAATTAATTCTACTTCTAGTACTAAGAATTTTTCTTATATCTTTAATTTTTGATTCAACACTTATTTCTTTTTTTGTTATTTTTGTATTTAATGGTTTAGTTAGCTTTTGCTTTTCTATATAATTCATATAAGCATTGAATAAATCATTTAAATCAAACTCACCTTTTGTTAGTTTTTGTTCTGGGAAGAACTCTTTTAAACTTTCTGGTAATTTTGTATAAACTTCATTTCTTTTATTTTCTAATTCTTGAAATTCTTTTGTTATTTCTTTATATTTTTCATATTCTAATAATTTATTACGTAAGTCTTCTTCTGAATTAATTGTAAATTCATCTTCTTCACTTACTTCTTCATCTTTTCTATTTATTAATAACTTACTTTTTAAATGTATTAATTCTGCTGCCATTACTAAGTATTCACTTGCAGTATCAATATTTTTTTCTTTTTCTTCATGGATTAATGTTAAATATTGATCTATTATTTCTCTTATATTTATTTCATATATATCCATCTTTGATTCTTTTACAAGGTGTAATAATAAATCTAATGGTCCTTCAAAATCATTTGTACAAAAATTGTAAGTCATCACTATCATTCTTTCTATTTATTATCGCAAGTATATCCTAATGCTGACATTTCAAATGCTACTACACGACTGTTAGTACGATACTTAAAGAATTTGTATACTTTTAAATCACTCATTGTTATATCTTGTATTTGATTTAAGTTACCTGTTGCAATCATTGTAAAATCTTCTGATGTTTCTACAAATGTAGATTCGAATCCATTTATTTGGTTATATTTATATGAATAACCTTTGTAATCTTCATAGTCTTCTTGATATGTATAAGATTCCATTTTTTCTTCGAAATATTTTTCTTTTACTTTTATTAACATGTTATCTTCAAAATAATATTCCATAGTATCATTATTGTATGTACATGTTAATAAATCATAATTATCAGATTGTCCAACAAATTCAACTTCTGGATATTGAGTTTCACTTATTTCAACTAATTCAAAACCATTTGCTCTTTTATATGCAAATTCTGTTATTGGTAAACTTAATTCATCAGCTGCTTTTGAAGCTAATGGTTTATATGAGTGAATTAATGCTCTATATATTAAGTTATCGTCATTATATAAAACTATATAATATTTTTTATCATAGATATATGATTCATCACCTTCATTTATTATAGTGAAGTCAATTTCATATTTTTCATCATTTTTTGTTGTAACAAAGTTTGTTAATGCTAAGTTACCAATCTCAACTCTTGTTGATGAATCTTTAAAACTATGTTTTTGTGTTTCTTGTTGAATTTGTGGTGCAGTTGGTGTTGCTGACCATTTGTTTTCAAAGTAACTATAATCTAATCCAAATATTTTTCTTAAATTAGTATTAATTACAGGTAATAAAAATACAAATGATACTATTACTGCAAATATAACTAATAATACAATTGGATTTCCTTCTTTTTCTTCTTTCTCTGTATATAGAACTTCTTCATTACGAGTAAAAGTTCTTTCATGGTTTTCTTTTTTTATAGTTTTCTCTGCTTTTTCTTCTGCTTTTCTTTGAGCTTCTAGTTCTTCTAATGTAGGAATATGTTTTTCTTCTTCTGGAACTACAATGTCTGGAAGTTCTATTCCTTCATTTTGACTTGTTGCTGTACTAGCAGATTCTTTTTCTTCTGTTTTATTTTCTGCAACTTTTGGCATTTCTACTTCTTCACTTTTTTCAGCTGGCATTTTTACAGTTGTTGCTTCGTCTGTTTCAGCTGACATTTTAGGAAGTTCGATACCTGTTAAACTTTGTTTATCCATCTATATCCCTTCATTCTTTCATATTATATTATAGCAAATAATTATACACTTTTAAAGACATAAAAAAACAAGATATTAATCTCTTGCTTTAAACATACATGATACTATAAATCCAAAAAATATTGCACTACTAATACCACTACTTGTGGTAGATAATATGTTGTTAAACATACCTACTATTCCATCATTTATAAATCCTTCATAAGATGCTTTATATAACGCATTCCCAAATGAAGTAATTGGTAATGAGCTACCTACTAGTGAAAAATTTGTTAAATATTTATATATTCCTATAAAAGATAAAAATGCACCTAAGGTAACAAAAATTGATGTTATATGTCCTGTTGTTAACTTTGTATTATCTAATATTAATTGTCCTAATAAACATATTAATCCGCATAAGATAAATGTTTTTAAATATATCATTTTGTCACCTCTATACTGATTGCATGCGATATTGATGGTATGCTTTTTTTTAGATTTATTGATATCGGACTATGTAATGAACCTGTTGCTATTATCAATATTTTTTTATAGTTTTCTTTTAATATTTTATTTAATAATACTAGCGGTACGACAATTGGTCCACTTCCACCTTGATATTTATTTTGTTTTTGCTTATAAATAATACTTGATGCATCATAATAATTTTTTATTGAAATACCATAATCATCTTTTATTAGTTTTTTAAATATTTTACTTCCTAATAATCCTAAATCTCCTGTTACTACTAAATCATAATAATCTATATTTCTTTTTAAATCTTTTAAATGATCTTTAAGGGTTTCTGCGGCGCTAGGTGCCATAACTGCTCCCATATTAGCTGAATCTTTTATTCCATAATCAATTACTTTTCCGATAGTACTTGATTCTATTTTTATATTACTCTCCTCATCCGATAGCAACGTACATGCTGCTCCAGTTGTTGTACATGTTGTGTATTCTTTTTTTATACTTCCATATTCTATAGGATATCTGTATTGTTTTTCTGCGTTTAAACTATGACTCGATGTTATTGCAATACCTTCGGTTATAAGTTTTCTATCAATAAAATTAGATAGTATTATTAATGACTCATTAAATGTCGAACATGCATTATATAATCCTAAAAATGGAAGATTTTTATTAGCTAAATTATAATTAGTTATGATAATTTGATTTATTAAATCTCCACCTACTACAAGGGGATTATTTAATTTATTTCTTTTTAATATTCTGTTTAAGACAAAAGATTGCATTTTTATTTCTGCATCTATAAAGTTTTTTTCATTATAATAATAATCTTTTATATAATTACTTACTTTTATTTTACTTTCATATTCATCTGGACCTGTAATAACATCATAATCTTTTATATAAACATTTTTATATTTAAAACTTGTCAATTATTATCACCTTAATTAATGTAAATATTATACTAGATGTTATTCCATACAATATAACTGATCCGGCAAGTTTAAATGCATTTGATCCCATTGTTATTAATCCTTCTTTTTTATAATCTAATATTGAACTTGTAATAGAATGTGAAAAGCCTGTAATAGGTATTATTAACCCGCACTGTAATTTTGAAAACAATTCATCTCCAAAACCTGAACATGTAATTACAGAAGTAATAAATATAAGTGTTATTATCATAAATGATATAGATAATTCTTGATTATAGTAATTATTAAATATGTTAAACAATAATAATCCTATAATTGATATTATTCCTCCAGAAAAAAAACTAACTAATGCATTTTTTAATTTATTTGTTTTGGGAGTTATTTCTTCAATATACTTTTGATATTTTATTTTATCCAATATAATCACCTATTTATATATTGTTAGAAAGATAAATAATTATACATTTTTTTAAGAGATTTTTTTTCATATCTTGAAACTTTTGCTTGGGATAATCCTAAGATAACCGCTGTTTCATTTTGAGTTAAATCTTTATAATATCTAAGAGTTATTATATTTTTTTCTTCATTACTTAATTGATTCATTGAATCATTTAAGTCAATGTTATGTTCATTATTTTTACTAGGTATTGTTTCGTATATCGGTCTTAATTCTTCTTCATCAAGTGACATTATTGAGTTAGTTGCATTATATATATCATATATTAATTGTTCTGATATGTTTAAAAATAATGATACTTCTTGAATAGAAGGTTCTCTATTCATCTTTTGTTGTAATAATTGTTTAGTTGTTTCTATTTTTTTGTATGTTTTTAATATATCTTTATTTAGTTTTATACTTCTTGTATTATTTGCTAATTCATACATTTCACCAAATATATAATTATAGGCATATGTTGTAAATTTTGCATTCATACTTTGCTTATAATTATTATATGCTTTTATTAAGCCTATAACTCCTGCTTGATATAAATCTTCTATTGGTAAACTATTAAATTTATTTGCTATTTTATATATCAGTCTTTCATTTGATTTAATCACTTGTTCTAATTCCATTGCTATCACCTTATATGAATATAGGGCATTTATCATTATTTTTATACACTTTCGACGAAATGTATAAAAAAAATACTGTATAAGATACAGTATTTTAATCTAAATCTATAGTATATGGATCATTTTCAGTTCCAGATCCACTAACAGTAACAGTTGATGATAAATTAATTACAGGTCTTATTCCTATATTTCCATCAGTTGGTGTTATTGCTATTGATCCATTTGCTCCTACACTAAACATATATGCATGATAATTATAGTATTCTGCTGGTGTTGAAGTATAGAAGTTTTCTCCGTTATATAAATAATAATTATAGTTAGGAATATCATATACTCCACCTGCTAATGCTACTTCATCAGCACTTATTAATCCTACTTTTTGTTTGTAAATTCCACCAAAATCAGCAGTTGTTTGATCACATGCTAATTTTGCATTTTTATTTGATACTAATCTATCATATCCACTAAAGTATGAATGATATGATGTTGTTGTATAGTTTGTATCATTACAGAAATTTGATGATGTTACATATGTATCTAATCCTTTTGATATTATGTTTTGGCTATACCAATTAGATAAGTAAATATTTATATTATTATCTACAGTATTATTGTTATAAATGTATTGGAATCCAGTATAATCTTGTGAATTATAATTATCACTATAATTAGCATATGATGTTGAATAGTCTAAAATTATTCTTACAGAATTATCTGAATTAACTCTTATTATTCTCCATTTTTCTCCAGCAAATGATACATAGTTATTAGTAACTAGTCCTCTGTAAATATATGAGTCACCTTCATTATCATTCACTTTTATTAATCCTTCTTGATTATTTGATACTTCACCAGTATTAATACTTTGTTCAGTACCAAGTGATGTTAATAATTCACCAAAAGAATTTTTAATTGAAGATGCAGTATCTATTAATTCGAATTTTGCAGATAATACTTGATCTGGTTGAATATTAATACCTTTTCTTTCATCAAACCAATATTTAATATTTGTTCTAACAGTTTCTCCTGGTTTCATGTTGATAACTCCTATTAATTTAGAAGTTTTAACATTATCCATTGTTGTTTTTGTATTTGTTAAATTTTTATATAGTATTTGATTTTGTTCTATATTACCAGATGCAATTATTGTCATTGCATTTGAATCAATTGTTGTATCATTCAATATATTTAATCTAAGTTGTAATTCTTTTGAATCTTTACATATATTAGTAACAGTTATTGTTGAAGGAGCTGTTGATTGTCCTTCTTCATTTGTTACTGATTTTATATTAGTTTTATATATTGTATCTGTATCTGAAAAATATATTTTAAAACAATCTAATGTAGTTGATGTTAATGAGTTTTTATCTTTTGTTGCCTCATATAAACCATAGCCTGTTCCTATAACAAAAAGAGACAGTAATAAGATTCCAATAAAAGCCATACTATAAATATATTTTTTCTTCATCTTATCACCTTCTTACTTTGTATTTACACTCTAATATAAATATATAATATTAAGGTATTTCAGTCAATAATTCGTAAATAAATTCTTTCAATATTAGTTTTGTGTCATGTATACATTTTGTCTCGTTTTACAATATATGTAAAAAAACAACAGAATTTTACATTATCTGTTGTCAAGTACACCAAGCATTTGAATATCTTTAATTATATATTTAACTGTGTTTTCGATAAATATTTCTATATCTGTAGTATCAAATAAGAATGTTTTTTCTTCTCTACTTTCTTCAATTATTATACCCATTTTTTCAATTAATACATCTAATCTATCCATAGGAATTTCAGTTATCTTACTTGTAGGAAGTTCCCATTCATTTTGAAATATATCTAAAGGTAAATTATATTTATCTATTAAATCAATATTTATATTCGTATAGTCATTATATATTAAATTTTTTAATGCAGCTGAAGTCAATTTTTTAGTTGTTTTTTCTTCTGCATATCTTTCTATGTATGAAACAATATAGTCTCTAAACCAATATTTATCAGTTAATAAATGAATGAAATATCCCATTTCAAATGGATTAACTAATTCTTCTTTATATTTAGATAGGAATCTATCAATCATTGGTACATCATCATCTAATGCTGGATTTAGAAAGTGTGATATTTCTTTTGTTTGTCCTAGTTGTTTTGATATATCTGGAGCTATTGATCCTAATAACAATGTATTTTCATCCATTTTTAATACTTTATTAATTTCTTTTGCTACACATAAGTGGATAATTGCTGATGCCATATATTAATCACCTATTATGATTATATCATATATAATTAAAAACAAAATAAAAGAACCATTAGGTTCTTATGATATTTGACACATTTCTGGTCTTTCATCTCTTATTTGATACATTGATTCCATTGTATATTTATTTGTTCCATCAAATATATAAGATGATAATTCGAGATTAGTTATTTCATTTTTTACAAATAATACATCTACATCATATGTATTTCCATTTCTTTGTTTATTTTTTAAATATGCTCCAGGAACATTATTTTCTAATTTAAAGTGGTCTATTATTTCTAATGTAAAATCAAATGAATCTATTACTTTTTTATATTCTATACCATATGCTTCTTTATCTAATTCATAATTATTTATATGATATATCATTTCAAATTCTGTTACACCATTTGCTGCTTCACTAAAAGTGAATATATTTTCATAAGAAAAGTATTGGTCCCCCTCTTTGCAACTAAGTTTATATGTTTCTTTTTTCTCTACAACTACTGGAGGTTTTTCTTCAGGCTTTTCTTCTGGTTCTTCTTCTGGTTCCTCTTTTTTAATTTCAGGATCTGTATTTATATAAGTTTTTGGTTCAGGATCTTTTTCTTTTTTACTATCTTTTACGATAAATGAAATTATTAAGCTACCTATAATAAATGCAAATACAATAATAACAATTATTATTAATTTATCATCATTTAATTGAAAACCTTTATTATCATTATCATTAT
>JAEDJT010000051.1 GCA_016296185.1 Bacilli bacterium | reverse complement strand
GTAAATTGAAAATAAAATCAGTTCAATTTACTAAGGTTATTATACGTGATATAATATTATTGGTGATTAAAATGTTTGGAAAAAAATACAAAAAACAAATAAAAGTAGAAGGATTAACTTGTCCTAACTGCGCAAAAAAAGTAGAAACAGAATTATCAAAAATAGATTCTGTAGTAAAAGTAAATGTAGATTTACAAGCTAATATAATTGATATAGTTTCTAAAAAAGAAATAGATAATAAATTAATTGAAGAAAAATTAGAAGGAAAAGAATTCAAAATATTATATATAAAATAGGATGTGTAAATATGAATCAAGATAAAATAGCTAATACTATAAAAGAGATTAGAAAAAATAATAATTTTACACAAAGAGATTTAGCTAATGAATTAGGAGTTACATACCAAGCTGTTTCAAAATGGGAAAATAGTAAGAATATTCCTGATATAGAAATATTAAAATTAATTTGTAATAAATATAAGATTGATATAAATGAATTATTAGATAATAAAATAGAAAAGAAAAAAAATAAATTACTAATTATAATACCTATAATTCTTATTAGTATAATAGCTATTGCATCATTAATTCTATTGACTAAAGATAATAATTATTTTAAAAAGACGACTAGTACTAATTCTAAATTTATAGTAGATGGTAGCATTGCTAATATAAATAATAAAACATATATTAACATAACAAGTATTACATCTAACATAATAGATGAAAAAAAATACGAAACAATTAAAGCTACATTATATGAAAACTATAATGATACAAATACAAAAATAGCTGAAAGTGAAAATGGTAAAGATATTACATTAAATGACTATTTAAAAATTGTTAAATTTAATATAGATGATTACAAAACAAATTGTAAAAATGAACCCAAATTATATATTGAAATACAAGCAACTAATAATGGAATAATAACAGCTTATAAAATAGATTTGAATCTTGATGAAGTATGTGAAACAAAATAACTCAACTCCAAGTTGAGTTTTTTCAACTAATAATTTATTTAATTAATATTATTATAGTTATAAAATAAATATAGAAAGAAGGAGAAAATATGAAAAAGAAAGTAGCATTAATATTATTACTATTAGTATCAATAATTACACTTACTGGTTGTACTAATAATAAAGAAGATGCAAAAAAATTCAAAGAAGAATATGAATCATTAAATGGAGAAAAAAGAGCTGACGGAAAAGAATTTAGAAGTATAGAAATTGATGAAAAGAATTCAATTATTTATTCTAGTTTTGAAGAAGTAAATAAAATGATTGATAAAAAAGAATCATTTATAGTATATACAGGTTTTAATGCCTGCCCATGGTGTAGAACTGTTATTCCATACGCAATAAAACAAGCAAAAGAAAATGGAATTAAAAAGATTTATTATATTAATGTAAGAGAAAATGATGATAAATCTAAAGACTTAAGAGGATACAAAAAATTAGATGACGATAATAAAGTAGTTGTTGAATTTGAATCAGCTTCAGGATATTTAGATTTTACTAAACATTGTGATTCAGTACTTGATCCATATGTATTAAAAGATGAAGAAGGTAATGAATATGAAACTGGTGAAGATAGATTAATGGCTCCAACATTTTTTATGGTAATAAATGGTGAAGTAGTAAAAGCTACATCTGGTATTTCAGAAGAACAAAAAGCTGGTTATGCTGAAATTACTGAAAAAATGGAAAATGATATGAACTCTAGTTTAAATGAATTCTTCAAATACTTCAAAGAAAATAAATAAGACGAAAGTCTTATTTTTTTATGTTATAATAACACCAGGTGATTATTATGGTTCCTGAATTTTTAAAAGAAAAAATATTAAAAAGCTATAACGAAGAATATTTAGAATTAATTACTAAAGGTTATAATATTGATCGTCCAGTAACATTACGTATAAATAATCTAAAAACAACAAAAGAAGAAGTATTAAATACTTTTAAAGATAATAATATAGAATATGAAGAAGTAGAATGGTATGAAAACGCTCTTATTATTAAAAACGTAAAAGAAGATATTATAACTAAATTAGATATATATGAAAAAGGATATATATACTTACAAAGTTTATCATCAATGTTACCACCATTATTTATGAATTTAAAAGAAAATAGCCAAATATTAGATATGGCAGCAGCACCAGGTGGAAAAACAACAGAAATGGCCGCAATATCAAATAATACCATAATGATAACTGCTACAGAAAAAAATAAAATAAGATCAGATAGATTAAAATATAATATTGAAAAACAAGGAGCAAAAAAAGTACAAATACTTAATGAAGACGCACGTAATTTAAATGAATACTTTATATTTGATGAAATATTACTAGATGCACCTTGTTCAGGTTCAGGAACATTAACAAATAATAATATTGAAAATTTTAATGAAGATTTAGTAAATAGATCAATTAATTTTCAAAAATCATTATTAACTAATGCAATTAAACATTTAAAAACAGGATGTGAAATGATATATTCAACATGTTCTATATTAAAAGAAGAAAACGAAGAAGTATTAAACTATGTACTACAAAATAATGATATAGAAATAATTCCTATAGAACAAATAGAAGGACTACCATATTTACCAGTAACAATACCAGGTACAATATGTTTATATCCTAATGAATTATATGAAGGATTCTTTGTATCAAAAATAAGAAAGAAGTAATAACATGGAAGTAACTATAGATATAGAAAGATTAAGAAGTGATCTTATAGATTATTTCGGTTCAGCAATGATGATATTTCCTATGGCAGTTATGGATTTAACAGAAGTAGAAAAAGCATCGCCAGAAGAACTATTAATATTAGCTAGACGAAATGGTTTTGATTTAAATGATTATGTTATAAAAACTTTTGGCAAATAAAAAAATCAGTATATACTGATTTTTTTTAATAATTCTTTCTTATAAAATAACCATCTTTAGTTAATTCTTGATTAACTTTAATAGCTAAATCTTTAGTTATTGAATAATCATATAAAGAATCAATTAATAATTTAATACGTTTAACATCTTTTCTATTAAATACTTTAGACTTAAAAGAATTTAAATCAAATGATTCTAAATATCTAGCAACAACAACTTCACATTCAGGATTTTCAAATAATAATGCTGAATAACTATTTAATAATAAACTAATTGCACTAATAATTTGATCAGTACTATAATCATCAGGAATAACCTTTTTAGTAACTAATGAACTTAAAATAACAAAGTCAGAATGAACATAATTTTCAACTTCACCTGGAGTAGGAACACAAATACTACCAGTAACTAAATTTCTTTTCTTAGCTTCAGAAGTACCATATGATACTAAATGATAATCTTTAGTTTCTTCAGTTTGATTTAAATTAATTTCACATCTTTTATTTATAGCATCTATTAAAGCCATAAAATCACTATTCCATTTCTTGCATGAACTAATATAAGAAATAACACCTTGTAATTTTTCAATTCTATCAGTTTCAATAGAGAAGAATAAACTATTAGTAAAACTATATGTAATAGCTTCTACAAGTTTAATCATATCCATTTCATTTTCTAACGAATTAATTATTTCTTCTTCATTCATATATAAAAACATATTTTTAACAAATAAACTATTTAATATTTTTTCTGTCATTTTTATCACCTCAAAAACAATGTTGTTATTGTACCACTAATTGTGTAAAAAACCAAATATATTTGCAAAACTGTTACATACTATAAGTTATAATACCAATGGTGATAATATGAATAAGGATATAGAAAAAAACAGTAAAAATTTTAATCTTTATGTTTTTTTATCTACTTTTTCAAGAAATTTAATAGAAGTATTTGTAGGTACAATATTATATAAAGCAGGTTATTCATTACAAAACGTAATACTATATTATTTAATAGTACATTTAAGTATAGTATTCTTAACAAAACCATTAATACAATTATCAAAAAAAACATCTAACAGAGTATTATCAATTATAGGTGTTGTAGCATTTATATTATTACAAATACAATTAAATAAAATATATGTAAATTATTATTATCTAATCTTATTAGGTTTCCTTTATGGATTATATAGGTGTAGTTATTGGATTGCTAGAAGATTTTATAATCTTAAAGTTATTCAAAAAGAAAATATAGCAAATAAATATACATTTATAAGTATTATCAACCAATTAGCAGTAGTAGTATCAACATATGTAGGTGCATTATTACTAGATTTTATCTCTATAAAAGTTCTAACAATTATATCAATGACATTATTTATATTAAGTGTTATTCCATTATATAAATTAAAATTTGAACATGAACATAATGATATAAAATTAGATTTATTAAAAACATTAAAACAAATAGGATTTAGTAATATGTATTTATTCGCAAGTTATGAATTGTTAAATGTTATTAAATTTTTCTTTCCATTATATATATTTATATATGTAAAAGATACATATCAAACTATTGGATTAGTTTCACTTCTACAAAGTATAGCAACAATTATATTTAGTTATATTTATGGTAGATTAGCTAATAAAGATAAAGACTATTTAAAATTAGCAATACTATTATCAATTATAGTTTATGTATTTAAAGCAAATACATATGGAATAGCGTTATATGTAGTTTCATTCTTAGAAGGATTTACAACAAAAATGAGCGAAATATCAGTTAATAAAAATTTCTTCCAAATAAGTAAGAAATTTGAATATTATAATTATAATTATGCTTATGAAATAGTACTAACTATAGTAAGAACATTAGTATTATTAATTTGTTATCTATTTATATATGATATAAAAACAATGATATATATATGTTTATTTATACAACTCTTAAGTTTTTTCTGTGAATTTAACTGTAATTTAAAAGATTTTCAAATAAAAGAATAGTTAAACTATTCTTTTTTAGTTATAATATATTTAGTGGTGATAGTATGAAAAGAAAAATAATAACTAAAACATATTTAAGAGATGTATCAAAACATGAAATAAAACTATTCTTAGATGAAGATGATTACTATATATGTGTTAAGAAACTTATAAAAGTAGATATTCCATTTATAATAGCTAATAACTTAACAGTAATGGATGATAACTATTATATCTTTGAAGTTATTCCAAAATTTGAAAACTATGCCATGAGATTATTTTTAGATGAAAATAAAAAACCACTAGAATATTATTTTGATATATGTAAGAATAATGGTTTAACAGATGATCTAGTTCCATACTATGATGATTTATATTTAGATATAACATATTTAGATGGTAAAATTAACATATTAGATAAAGACGAATTAGATGAAGCATTATCTATAAATGATATAACAAAAGAAGACTACGAATTAGTAATGAATGTAAAAGAAAAACTATTAGAAGAAATAAAAAATAAAACAAATAAATTAATGAATATTGATTATAATAAATACTTATTTTAGGAGAGAATATTATGAATAAAGTATATTATGTAAAAGAAATTAATGCAGAAAATTTAATAAAAATATACGAAGCATTAGGAGTAGAATTAAAGGGAAAAATAGGTGTTAAAGTATCCACTGGTGAAGCTGGATCTAAAGGATATTTAAAAGCTGATGTAATTGGTCCTCTAGTAAAAAAATTAAATGGTACAATTATTGAATGTAATACAGCTTATCCAGGTAAAAGAAATAACGCTGAAGATCATATGAAAGTTGCTGAAGAACATGGTTTCACATCATATGCAGAAGTAGATATAATGGATGCTGATGGAGAATTTAAAATACCAGTAAAAAATGGTAAACATTTAGAATATGATTTAGTAGGAAATAATTTCAAAAACTATGATAGTATAATTAATCTAGCTCATGGAAAAGGACATGCAATGGGTGGCTTTGGAGCTAATTTAAAAAACCAATCTATTGGTATTGCATCACGTAATGGTAAAGCATATATTCATAGCTGTGGTCAAGACGAAAATCCAGATACAGCATGGGGAAGAAAACATGAACAAATAGATTTCATTGAATCAATGGCAGAAGCAGCAACAGCAGTTACTGAATACTTAAAAGAAAATAATAAACAAATAGTATATATTACAGTAATGAATGCATTATCTGTAGACTGTGATTGTGATTGTAACCAAGGAGATCCAGTAATGGAAGATTTAGGTATTATAGCATCACTAGATCCTGTAGCAAACGACCAAGCATTTATTGATATGATATGGAATAGTAAAGATCCTGGATCTGAAAAATTAAAAGAAAGAATTGATACAAGATTAGGAAGAGAAATATTACCATATGCTGAATCTCTTGGTTTAGGTAGTAGAGAATACGAACTAGTTAATATTGATTAATTAAACGAAATAAAAAAAGACACTCAAAAATAGAGAGTTTTTTAATTGCTACTTTGTAAGTAGCATTGAAATAACATAATTATGAAATAGTTCTTTTTTTTATTGCATATAATTACTAGGTGATAATATGTTTATAAAAGAAAAACAAACAAGAATAAAAATAGTATTAATTATAAGTATATTATTGTTCTTAGTAATTACTATAAGAATATTTTATTTACAATTATTTAATAATAAACTATCAAATTTAGCTAATAACCTATGGCAAAGAAATCTACCAGTAACTGCATCAAGAGGAGAAATATTAGATAGAAATGGAAAAATACTAGCAACTAATATAACAACAACTACTATTTATGTAGTTCCTAATCAAATAAAAGATAAAGACAATGTAGCAATAAAACTAGCTGAAATATTAAATTGTGATAAAGAATCAATTTTAAAACATTTAAACAAAAAGACATATTTAGAAAAGATAAATCCTGAAGGAAGACAACTAAATAGTGAAACAGCAAATAAGATAAATGATTTAAAAATAGATGGAATATATTTAATGAAAGAATCCAAAAGATATTATCCATATAATACATTACTATCACATACATTAGGTTATGTTGGTATAGATAACCAAGGATTATCAGGACTAGAATTACAATATGATAAATATCTAACTGGTAAAGATGGAATGATAAAATACACATCAGACGGTAAAGGTAATAGATTAAATAATCTAGAAGTATATGAACAACCACAAGATGGTATGAATATATATTTAACAATTAATATTGATATACAACTAGCTGTAGAAAGAGAATTAGAAAACGTAATGAATAAATACAATCCAGATGCTGCATGGGCAGTAGTAATGAATCCTAATAATGGAGAAATATTAGCAATGGCATCTTCACCAACATTTAATTCAAACAACTATAAAGAATATGACCTAGAAACTATAAATAGAAATCTACCAATATGGAAAAACTATGAACCAGGTTCAACTTTTAAGAACGTAACTCCACTTTTAAGTCATAAAATTTTTTATTTATAAATATGATTTATTGGTGATAATAATTGATAAATAATAAAATATTTGAACTTCAAATCCAAATAATAATCAATACTAATTTATATAAAAAAAATATAATAGATGAAAAAACTTTTTCAAAAGTAAATGACAAATTATTAAAAAATCTTAAAGTACTACGAAACACTTATTATTTAAAAGAGGAGTAATATGATGAAATATGATGAAATATTAAAATCAATAATGCTGGGAGAAAAGATTTATAATCTCCCTTTACGTGTATGCTATTATGCAAGAGTTTCAACAGATTCTGATGTTCAATTAAATTCACTAGATAATCAATTAGAGTATTACGAAAACTATATTAAATCAAAACCAAAATGGATATTTTCTGGTGGATATATTGAAGAAGGCAAAACAGGTGTTAGAGTAGATGTTCGACCTAGTTTTAAAAAAATGATACATGATGCAAAAAATAACAAATTTGATTTAATAATTACAAAAGAAGTATCAAGATTTGCACGTGATTTAGAAGATAGTATTCATTATATAAGGGAATTAAAAGATTCTGGAGTAGGTGTATTTTTTGAGAATCAAAATCTAAATACATTTGATTCCAATTCTGAACTTATTTTAAATATAATGTTTAATTTAGCACAAGATGAATCCAGAAAATTATCTTCCAGAGTAAAATTTGGACATAAACAAGCGATTGAAAAAGGACATGTGTTAGGAAGTTCAAATATTACAGGATATAAAAAAGATAATTGTAAATTGGTAATAGTAGAAAATGAAGCAAAGTTTATTAAAACATTGTTTGAACTATATGCAACTGGGAAATATGGTTTTCAAAAACTATCAAAGAGATTATCAGAATTAGGATATCTAAATAAAAAAGGAAAACTATATGATAAAGACTCTTTAAAACGTATGATAGAAAA
>JAEDJT010000050.1 GCA_016296185.1 Bacilli bacterium | reverse complement strand
TATAATATATTAAAAGATAAGAAAAGAGGTGATAACAATTGAACATATATGCAATAGGTTTTATAATAACTCTTCTAATTTGGATGTTCCTTATAATCTTTATAGAAGGAGATGATAAGTAATATGATAAAAAATTTAGTAATCTGTGTGGCTGTAATTACGACAACATGGGTGGCTGTAAGATACTATAAAGAATATAAGGAACATAAGGAGTGATTGATATGTGTTGGTTTGTAGTTGGAACATTAGGAATTTGTTTTTTAATAGCATTTATAACTGATATATGGGATATATATAATAAAAGAAAATAAAGGAGATGTTGATATGAAAGCAATGGCAATATTAATAGGATTAGTAGGATACACAATGGCAGTAAAAGTAATGACAATATTAAAAATGTTAAAAGTAGATATAGAAGGTTGGGAGCAAAAAGATTTTGAAGAGTTGCTTAGCGACCCACGATTTTTAAAATATATGAGATAGTAAATAATTAAAATAATATAATAAAGGAGAGGTTAATATGAAATCAATGTTAGTAAAAGAATTTAAAGAAATGGGATATAGAAAATTAGGTGGTAAAAAATTAGAAAGTTATAGTTTTTATACATTAGTAGGTTTTTATACAATAATAAAAAAAGGTGGAACTATAAAATAAATTAAATTAATAGAAACTAATAAATAATTAAAATAGTATAATATATATAAAGGAGAGATTGAATATGGTAGAAGTATTATTAACAGTTGCAGCATTAGGATTACTTGGAGGATTTTTATATACATTAGTTGTTGTTATAGAAGAATGTGAAGAAGAGGAGGATAAATAGATGCTAGCAGATATAACATTTGTAGGAATTATAATGGCAGTGATAGGATATGTATTAGGAAAAGCACACTCTGATTTTAAACATCAAGTGAATGAACATTTTATAGAAAAAGAAACAATGGTAACATTTGATGAAGAAAAGGCTAAAGATATAGAATTAAAAACTAAAAAATAGAAAAGGAGGATTATTCCTCCTTATTTTCTATATAGGAGTTGATATTATGAGATATAATAATTATCATAAACATAGTATGTATTCAAATATAAAAAGTTTAGATGTTGTATGTAAACCAATAGAATATATTAATAGAGCTAAAGAATTAGATGAAGATAATGCAATATATTTTAGCACAGAACATGGTTATCAAGGTAATGTATATGAAGCACATTCATTATGTAAAGCAAATAATATAAAATTAATAGTTGGCTCAGAAGTATATTATGTTCCTAATAGATTTGAAAAAGATAAATCGAATTATCATTTAGTTATGATAGCGAAGAATAAAGAAGGATATTATGAATTAAATGATATATTATCAGAAAGTAATTTAACAGGTATTTATTATAAAAATAGAATAGATGATGAATTATTATTTAATATTAATCCAAATAATTTTATTATAACCACAGCTTGTGTTGCAGGTAGATTAAGAAATGACGAAGGATTAGAAGAATGGTTAATTAAAATGAAAGAATATTTTGGAGATAATTTTTATTTAGAAGTACAATCTCATATCCATAGTACTCAAGTAGAACATAATAAAAAAGTTTTACAACTAAGTAAAAGGTTTGATATAGATATAATTCATGCAAATGATTCACATTATATATGTCCACAAGATGCGAAATATAGAGATTTATTTTTAAAAGCTAAAGGTATTGTATATCCTGAAGAAGATGGATTTATACTAGATTATCCTACATATGATGAAATAGTAGAAAGATATAATAAACAAGGAGTTTTATCTAATGAAGAAATAGAAAGAGCTTTAAACAATACTCTGATATTTGATTCATTTGAAAGTTTAGAATTAGATGATGACATTAAAATACCTCATGTATCAGATAATCCGAATAAAGAATTAAAAGAAATAATTAATAAAGAATGGATTAAAGAAAGAGAAAATATAGATGAAAGTGAACATCCTAAATATTTAGAAGCAATAAGATATGAAATGGATATAATTGAAAAATGTCATATGGAAGAATATTTTATATTAGATTATAAGATAGTTAATAAAGCTATTAACGAATATAATGGTATACTAACTAAGACAGGTAGAGGTTCTGCAGTATCATTCTATATAAACAAATTACTCGGTCTAACTCAAATAGACAGATTAAAATCTCCTATAACATTATATCCAACAAGATTTATGTCTACTGAAAGGATATTAGCTACACGTTCACTTCCAGATATAGATTTAAATTCACCTTCAAGAGATGAATTCATAAAAGCAACTGAAGACTTATTGGGTGAAGAGAATTGTGGTTGGATGTTAGCCTATAAATATTTACAAGATTCAAGTGGATTTAGACTATATTGTAAGTCAATTGATATGAAAGTAGAAGAATATGATGAAGTAGCTAAAAATTTAGATGATTATAGAGATAATCCTAAATGGAAAGATATAATAGAGGAATCAAAACATTTTGTAGGTGTTGTTGAATCAATAGCACCAAGTCCATGTAGTATGTTATTATATTCAAAACCATTAAGAAGAGAAATAGGATTATTAAAGTCAAAAGATGGAATAGTAGTCAATATCGATGGTTATCATACAGATAAATATAAATATCTTAAAAATGATTATCTTCAAGTTAAAGTATGGGATATAATTAGAAAAACATGTGAATTAGCTAATATACCTATACCTTCAATATCTGAGTTAGAAGAATTATTAGATGAAAAAACTTATGCAATATATAAAAATAAATTAACTTGTACCATAAATCAAGCTGATAGTAAATTTGCTACTGATTTAGTAGCTAAATATGGTGTTTCTAATGTGTCAGAAATGTCTGCATTTGTCGCAAGTATAAGACCTGGATTTGCTTCACTATTAGATAATTTCATAGAAAGAAAACCGTATTCAACAGGAGTAAAAGAATTAGATGATTTATTAGAAGATAGTTATCATTATCTAATGTATCAAGAAAGTATAATGAAATATTTAATATGGCTAGGAATTAAAGAATCAGAAACATATGATATCATTAAAAAGATAGCTAAAAAGAAATTTAAAGAAAATGAATTAAAAGAATTACACAATAAATTACAAGAAGGATGGTTAAAACAACAAGGAAATTTAGATGGCTTTGAAGAAACTTGGCAAGTTGTTAATGATGCTTCTAAGTATTCATTTAATGCTAGTCATAGTTTAAGTTATGCTTATGATAGCTTGTATGGTGCGTATTTAAAAGCTCATTATCCACTTGAGTATTATACAACAACTTTTAATCTATACAATGATGATGCTGATAGAACAACTAAATTGACAGAAGAAATAAAATATTTTGGAATAGAATTAAGAGAACCTAAGTTTAGATTTGCAAATGCAGATTATTCAATGGATAAAGAAAGTAATACTATATATAAAGGTTTATCATCAATTAAATTTTTAAATCCAACTGTTGCTAATCAATTATATGAATTAAGAGATAATCGATATGATACATTTACAGATTTATTAATAGATATAAAAGAGAAAACTAATTGTAATAGTAGACAATTAGATATATTAGTAAGATTAGATTTCTTCCAAGAATTTGGCAAAAGAGCTAAATTACTTGAGGTTGTCAATATATTTAATCAATTGTATGGTAAAAAGCAAATTAAAAAAGATAAGTTGATTTGTAAAGAAGAATTAGTACGACAATATGCAACAACTGAAACAGATAAGATGTTTAAAGACATAGATATGATAGGTTTAATAAAGCATTTAGAATCTAACTTGCCCAATGAAGATATAAGTATAAAAGAAATAATTAAAGCAGAATTAGAATATACAGGTGTATCAAATTATAGAAATGATGACTTAGAAGAAGGTACTCTTATCGTTGTTGGAGTCGATACTAAATATTCGCCAAAACTTAAATTCTTAAATCCATTAACAGGGAATAGTGAAAATGTTAAGATTAGTAAAAAGGTATTTAAGAATCAACTGTTAGAAATTGGAGATATGATAATTGTATATGGTATGGATGAAAAACCTAAGAAAACTAAAATGAATGGGAAGTGGGTTGAAACAGGAGAATATGAATATTGGTTATCAGATTATCAAATTATTTCTCAAGATTAGGAATAAGTAAACAATTTAAATAGTATAATATAATATAAAAGTTAAATCAACAATTAAAACAAAGACATAAAACTATCTAAATTATGAATTTTTGAAATTGTTGATTTGATACGGATGAATAAAGAATTTAATAAACGAATGATAAAAAATATTAATTAAATAATATACGGTAAGTATATATTATATCAATTGTCAAATTAGTTGACATAACACAAATATTGTTAAGGAGTTGATATTATTTGTATTCAATTAAGATTGTAACAACTGATAAAGAAATTAACCTAGATAATCTATCGGAACAAGATACCGAAATGATTTTAAAAAATGTATATGATTCAATTAAAAATATTCAGGAATATATAAAATTTACAGACAGTATAAAAATATCTGCTTTTGAACTTGAACATTTTGTAGTTCAGTAGCAAACAAACATAAGAATATTTAAACAATTAAAAATATTCTCAACAAGTTAAAGGATTTATGATTTTGGTCAGTATGTGTGTCAGTCAATAAATAATTAAAATAATCTATGGAGGATAATAATATGAAAAAATTATTAAGAAAATTAGAAGGTGAAATGAAGGAACAAGAAGTAAAAGAAGAATTACAAGAAGAAGGAATGACAGAAGCGGAGTTTTTACAAATAGTATTACAAGAAATAGAAAATAAGACACTTAATATAACAGGTGATTTTGATATAAAAATGGTAAGACACGTTCAAGAGTTTGCAAGTAGATTATTCTTCTATGAAAATGACCCAAAACCAAATATAAGAGTTAATATATCATCAAATGGTGGAGAAGCAACTGCATTATTTGCTATAATATCTACATTAAATGAATTAAAAGAATTATGGGGATGTACTATAACAACTGTTGTAAAAGGATTTGCATATAGCGCTGGTGCAGTTTTATTCCTATATGGAGATAAAAAAGAAATGACAGATGTAGATGAAATAATGTTACATCAATGTTTATACTATGCAGGAGGTTCATTAAAAGACCATGAAAACGAATTAAAGAGAAGTAAAGTTATACAAAAACGTCTAGATAAAATAATAACTACACATTCAGATTTAACTCAACAACAATTAAATAAATTATATAAAAAAGGTGATTGTTACCTTGATTATGATGATTGTTTAAAATTAGGAATAATACAAGAAGAAGAGGAAGAAGAAAATATTGATGAAGAAGAATAAAATAAATTAGTTGTAAATAAAAACCTTTAAAGGAAGTTGGTGGTTTTACAAAAATGGAGGAAAGATATAAATTATATAATGACGATTGTTTAAATGTTATAGATGAATTAATAAAAGACAATATACAAGTAGATTTAATAGTTACATCTCCACCATATTACAATGTCAAAGAATACTCTCATTGGGAAAAGTATGAAGATTACCTATTGTTCTTGGAAGAAGTTTTCAGTAAGACATTTGATATATTGAAGGAAGGAAGAATGTGTTGTGTGAATTTGAGTGTTGTTATAGAACCAAGACTTAAAAGAAGTTGTGAAAGTAGAAGAATACCAATACCATTTCATTTTGTTAATATAATGGAAAAGATAGGTTTCAAATTTTTAGAAGATATAATATGGGTTAAGCCTGAAGGAAGTGCTAAAAATAGAAACGGAAGATTTTATCAAGATAGAAATCCTGTTCAGTATAAACCAAACATTGTAAACGAATATATATTGGTATTCCAAAAACCAATGAAAGGGTTGATTGATAAAATAATAAGACAATATAAGGAAACAGATAAAGGAGAATCGAAAATTATTGGAGAATATGAAAGAAGTAATGTTTGGTATATTAATCCTGAAACTAAAAGCAAACATTTAGCTCCATTCCCATTAGAACTACCAACGAAACTTATTTCATATTACTCATATAAGAATGATATTGTATTAGATATGTTTATGGGTTCTGCAACCACAGGTATAGCTTGTATAAATACTGATAGAAAGTTTATAGGAA
This sequence comes from Bacilli bacterium, assembly GCA_016296185.1. Taxonomy (GTDB): domain Bacteria; phylum Bacillota_I; class Bacilli_A; order RF39; family UBA660; genus Coprovivens. The sequence continues at coordinate 2,354 of JAEDJT010000050.1, read as the reverse complement.
TTGAGATTGATGAAAACTATTTTAAAATGTCAAATGATAGAATAGAAGAAAGTTTGCAAAATAAATAATTAAAACATATCACTTTGAAAGGAGGTGATACACACAAATTAAACAAAACCACTAATATATAGAAAGGGGAATAAAAGTGGGAAGAAGAAAAGAAGATTACCATTGTAATCAATGTGGAAGAAGATTACCAAATGGAAAATACACGTTGTGTGATGAGTGCTATGGTGACTTGATTAAAGATAGTTTACCGAAGAAAGAAGAAAAGAAAATAGAAATACCTAAAAGAAAAACAATTAGAAGAAAGAATAAAGATAATAAAATAGAAATAGAATCATTAGGTGGTAGTACAACAGATGTTACAGGAAGTTGTTTTGCAATATACTACCCAACAAATGAAGAATATAAAGGATGTTTCCTAATAGAATGTGGAATGATTCAAGGAGGAACTGTATTACAAGATTATAATGACAATAAAAAAATGATAAATTCTATTCCATATGATATAGCAGAATTTATGCTAGTGCTACATTGTCATTGTGACCATATAGGTAATATATGTTCAAGTGTACCAAATGGATTTAATGGTAAAATATATGGTTCAAAAGAAACGTTAGCGATATCAGAAAAATTATTACTTGACTGTAGTTTTATTCACGATAGAAATATTAGTGACTTAAATAAGGGAAAGAAATCTTATGAAAAATTATACGATAAAAGCGATGTTTATTTAGCAATTGATAGATTCCAACATATACCAACTAATGAATTAATTAAAATAAACGAATATGTATCTATTAAGTTATTAAATAATTCACATTGTTTTGGAGCTAATCAAGTAGAAATATTTATTAGAAAACCTTCTAATCATGTAGTTAAAATATTATATACTTCAGATTTAGGCTCAAAACATAATGTGGATTTTCAGCCATTTGTAGTAGAAAATGAATTATGTAGTAAAGCCGATATCGTAATAATGGAAAGTACTTATGGCAATAGAGATTCATTTACAAAAGAACAATGTTTATTAGAAAGAAAAGATTTATTAAAAAATATAAAAGAAGTAGTAGATAAAGGAAACAGATGTTTAGTACCTTGTTTTAGCTTCCAACGTTCACAAATGGCAATGTGTATGTTATATGAGGAGTTTAAAGATACAGACTTAGGTAATACAATAATAGTAGTAGACTCAAGACTTACAAATGAAATAAATAATGTATTTATGGAGATACTAGAAGATGAACAAAGAGAATATTTTAAAGAAGTGTTAAGTTGGGATAGATTTAAATTCATAACATCTTATAAAGATACTGAAAAACTAATGGCTAGAAAAAATCAACCTATGATTATTATTTCTAGCTCAGGTATGGTGGACAATGGCCACGCAAAGAGTTGGGCAGAATCATTATTACCAAATAAAAATGACGCTATATTCTTTATAGGTTATTGTGGTAAAAATACTTTAGGAAATAAGATACAAAATACTGATACTAAAACTGTTACAATTGATGGAATTGTTTGTCCTAAGAGATGTAAGATAGTTGTATATAAAACATTTTCATCTCACGCTCAACAATCTGATTTATTAGAATATATTAAATATTTAAATATAGGAAAATATATTATATTACATCATGGAAATCAAGAGGCAAAAGAAGATTTAAAAAGATTAGCAGAAGAAGAAACTAGAAATATTGGGAAAACTTCTAAAATAATAATTGCTGATAAAGATAATAATATTTTTACTATTTAATGTAACAAATTAATGATTAAAACATATTATAAAGTATAGGGAAGTTAATCCCTATACTTTATTTAAAAGGAGAGGTAATTATGGATAGAAATATATATGATGTTTTAGAAGATATAACTGATGCTTATTATTGTGAATTAGTAACTAGTGAAGTAAGAGATGATGTCTTAGAAATATTAACAGATGATTTAAAAAATGACTTAGAAAAAGTATTAGATAAAATTAAAAAATATGGGGAAATAGCAAATAAATAATTTAATTAAATAGGAACAATTGAATAATTTAAATAGTATAATATAATAAAGGAGGATGAATAGTCCTCCTAATATATAGTAAGGAGTGATTGTATGAGAACAGTTGAAGAATGGTTAGGAAAAGATAATGTATTAGGAATTAATATATGGAAAAATAAATATCAATTTGAAAATGAAACTTTTGAAGAATGGTTAGATAGGGTATCTGATGGAAACGAAGATATAAAAGATATGATATTAAATAAAAGATTTTTATTTGGAGGACGTATATTAGCCAACAGAGGTTTAGATAAATTAGGGAAAAAGGTAACTTATTCAAATTGTTATGTATTATCAGTTGA
>JAEDJT010000049.1 GCA_016296185.1 Bacilli bacterium | reverse complement strand
AGGTAGATGGAATTGTAATGGCATATGTTTTTTATCTGAAAAAACTAAAGTTATTTCTTGGAAAAATAACATTTTTCATTTATCTCCTATTGAATGTTTAGACTTTTTAACAGGTATTGTAACAGAAGAAGTTTTATGTAAATTTGAAATCAATAAAAATATTATTACTCCTCAATTAAGTACTTATGCAGATTATAATTGGGAGCACGATTTAGATTATGATTATAATAATCCAGAAACATTATGCACTGTAAAGGCATATACTTTACCTTATTATAATTATCATAATGCTACATTATTATCTTATAAATATTTATATAAATAATTTCATATATTTATCTTTATTATAATTATTATAACATATATTCTTTATAAAGTCAAATCAAAATTTATTTATTGATTTTTATAAAAATATATGATATAATATATATAGAAAATGAAAAGAAAGAAGGATTGGTATTTATGATTATCAATAACAAAAGAGCTTTAGCTTATGTTGAAAAAATTGCTTGGGTAAAGCCTATTGAAGAAGCCGATAACATTGAGCTTATTGGCATTAATGGTTGGACCTGCATTGCAAAGAAAGGCGAATTTAAGGAGAATGACCTTTGTGTATATTTTGAAATAGACTCAAAGCTTCCTGCCGCAGATTGGTCTGCTTTTATGGAGTCTAAAGGATATAAAGTAAAGACTATGAAACTTAATAAATTCAAAGTTATTTCACAGGGTCTTGCACTTCCTTTCTCTGCATTTGGAGCTGAATATAAAATTCCTCCTATAATTCATTCAGACCTTACAGATATACTCAAAGTAACATACTCTGTTGAGGAAGATAATAAAAGAAAAGCGGACTCCGAAGATAAATACAAAAGAATGGAACAGCGGAAGCCTAAGCTCTTTGCTAATCCCCTCATAAAGAAAATTATGAAGTATAAAATTGGCAGAAATATAATGTTCTTCTTCTTTGGTAAGAAAAAGGACAAGAAAACTGCTTGGCCTGACTGGGTTAAGAAGACAGATGAAGAGCGTATAGAAAATATGCCTTGGATTCTTGAAAACTCTAAGCAGCTTTGGATACCTACCGAAAAAATAGATGGAACATCCACTACCTTTACAATGAAGCGTGCGGCAATGGGCAAGATGGACTATAGAGTTTGCTCCAGAAATGTAGTCTTCGACAATCCCGATAAAGCTTGCTATTATGATACAAACGTTTATCTTGAAATGGGCAAAAAGTATAATGTAGAAGAAGTTCTTCGCAATATTCTTGCAACCCGCAAAGATGTAGAATACGTTACTCTTCAGGGAGAAACTTATGGAGCAGGTATTCAGAAGAGAGACTATGGTATGAAAGACCACGATTTCGCAGCATTTAATCTTATCTATGGATACAAAAATGGTGAAGTGCAGAGATTTAACCCCTCAGAAATGACGGCAATTCTTAAGCCTCTCGGAATCCCTTGTGTCCCTATTCTTTCTTATGGTGGTATAATTCTTCCCGCAACCATAGAGGAGCTTAGAGCTTACGTAAATGGAACAAAATCTGTTATTGATAACGGTATGAGAGAAGGAGTCGTATTCCGTTCAATAGATGGAAAATCTTCTTTTAAATGTGTATCACCTGAATTTATACTTAAATATCATTCTTAATAAATGAAAGGAGAGTAGATTATGACTAATTTTATTGTCTTAGATAGGCTGAAGGATATTACTGACTTTGTAAATGCGGCAACCCGCTTTGAGAAGCATAAGGGAGATATCCTTCTTTCTCAGGGTAGGCAAATTGTAGAAGCAACATCGCTTCTTGGAGTACTGTCTCTTGATACATCTAAAGGTGTAACAGTTTCTTATCCTAGTGATTTGGAAGAATTTCATAATTTTATCCAGTCTTTTATAGTAGAGCAGTAAAAAAAAATAAAGGTTATCTTAATAAAAGAGATAACCTTTATTTTTTATAAAATATATGTTATAATATATATAGAAAATAAAAAAGGAGAAGATATTTATGATGGTAATGGAAATTGTAGTTTTAATTTTAGCGGCGCTTCATTTATGTTCAAGCATTAAATCAATTCCTACAGCTTTTAACAGGAAGAAAGCTATTGATATGTCACTATCAATGCGAGATAATATGCTTAATATGCAGAAAAAATACTCTATGCTTTCTCCGCAGGCAGTTCAAGGTTTATTTTATGCAGTAGCATTTTTCCTCGTAGGTATTTCTATTGTATTTGATATTCTTATATACAAGACAGCAGTAATTACTACTGTAGGAGAAATTTCTTCAATTAACTATATAATGATTATTTCAATGTTTGTTCATCTTTATTTTTTAATTACTACTGTCATAGATACATTTAGAACAAATGTAAAAATGACAGGATATACAGTAGCAATAGAAAATGCAGCAGCTAATATATTCTATCTTACAGCTGTTGTAAGTTTACTTTCAAAAATAATTTCATAAAAGATAAAAGAGCTTTATATGTACATATAAAGCTCTTTTTTGATATTTTTATAAAATTATGATATAATATATATAGAAAAATTAAAAAGAAAGAAGTTGGTTGTAATGGCAAGAGCTTGCACAATGAAAATTAGTGAATTTTATTGCACAGAATGCGGAAGACGAGGCATTCCGCTCCCCCGTTTTAAGGGTAACTTTAGAGAAGGAGGACACTTAAAAGTATTATTTTGCCCTCATTGTCAAAAAGAGGTAAATCACGTTGAAATCACTTCAAGAGGTAGTTATACATATCAGGATTTTTATGATGAATTTTCAAGAGGTAGATTTGTAAATGGAGAAAGAGTTCCAATTAAAGATTTACCTTTCTGTAATAAAGAATGTTTTAATAATGTTAATGGAAGATGTTGGAACGCAAAAATGATTAAGAATGTGGAGGAATGTGATTTATGAGTTATTATAATGCATATGAACCTACTTTATTTATTATGGTTGGACTGCCTGGGTCAGGTAAGTCAACATTTTTGAAGCGGCGGGCACACGAGTTTACCACATCCCGCTGTGGTTATACTGTTGTATCAAGAGACGCAATTCGCTTTTCATTACTCTCTGATACAGATGACTATTTTGCAAAAGAAAATGAAGTATTCAAGAAATTTACACAGGAAATTTTTGATGGTCTTAAAGTAGGCAAAGATGTTTTTGCGGATGCCACTCATTTAAACGAAAAGTCAAGAATGAAGTTATTGTCTGGAGTTCTTGATTGTCAGAAGAGCAACCTCGATAAGCACGTTTGCGGATATCGGGTTGCGGTTATCTGTATGGATACTCCTCTTGAAGAATGTTTGTCAAGAAATGCTAAAAGAAAAGATAGACAGCTTGTACCAAGACAGACTATTATTTCTATGAGCAATTCTTTAATTTTTCCTGAAGCTACTGATATGAAATACGCTAAGGTGTATTATATCTAAGTCTAGGGTAAAATTCTTAACTTGACAACTAAAAAATTTTGTGTTATAATATATATAGTTAAGTTAAAAAAGGCAAGGTGGTCTGGTCATTGAATATTATTATCATATCTATTAGAAATAAAAATGTAGATAGATATTTATTAAAACATATTGATAAATGGGGAAAAGATATAAACCCTATGTTTGAGAATGTTTATATAAATAAAAATACTCTAAGAGATCGTTCTTTTCCAATTATACATACACTTTGTAAAAAAAATATAGATAGGAATTTCTTTATTTTGGATAGTTCTAATAAACTAAATATTGAAAAATATTAGAAAAATTTATTAAATGATTGCAAATATTATTTAATATATTCACCAACAGAAGAAAAATCTACTCTTTCAGAAATAAATGCTTCTATATTCGAAGCTATAGGAAAAATTACATACAATAATGATTTATTTAATAATTTATTTTGTTCAAAGAAAAATAATTTTTGGGAAAAGGCAGGCAATATAATATAATGAATAGACTTTATTTTACAAGTGACCTTCATTTTTGCCACGATAGAGAGTTTATTTGGGCTGAAAGAGGTTTTAAGTCAGTTTCAGAAATGAATGAAACTATTATTCGAAATTGGAACTCTATGATTGATGAAAATGACGATTGCTATGTTCTTGGAGATATTATGCTTGGAGATAATACTCAAGGACTTAAGTGCTTGAAGCAGTTAAGAGGTCATATTCATATCATAAGAGGAAATCACGATACAGTTAACCGAATCCCACTCTATGAATCTTGTTATAATGTAGTAAAGGTATCAAATGCCGAATATATTAAGGCGGAAGGATATAATTTTTATTTGTCTCATTATCCTACTATTACTGCAAATCTTGATGATGGAGATAAGCCGCTCAAGGCAATTCTTATAAATCTTTATGGTCATACGCATCAGAAGAATAACTTTTATGTGGATAGACCTAATATGTATCACGTAGGTGTAGATAGTCATAATTGCAAGCCTATTGAAATAGGAACAATTATTGATGAAATTAAGGAAAAAATGTCCGAGTGTAAGAAATTTATATAAAGGAGTTTATTATGAGAATCAATGAAAAGATAATCGCAGAATTTTACGGAGATACTGGTCGTTCAGTATATGGTTTCACCAATAAATATGGAACTTTTATGGGCGAAGCGCTGTGTCACCCTGAGGAAACTAAATAGTCTACATTTTTCGGAGTAAGACTTTCAAGACTTAGAGCAATTCAGAAAATGTATAATGAAAAGCTCAAACTTTTAAGATATCAAATTAAGGCTATTGAAAACTGTCTTGTTATGCTACAACAGACTAAAAGATGTAATGTAGAATCAGAGGAATATAAGCAGGTCAATAAATTTCTTACAAGAATGAAGGAAGAGTATGACACTCTTAAAAAAGCAAAAGAAGATATAAAGAAAGCTCAAGGAAATCTTATAGAGACTAGAAAGAATACTCTTAATAAAATTTCTTTGATGCAGGCAGAGAAGGACGTGAAATAATATGGATTGGGTAGTTGAAAATTGGTGGCTAATTTTAATTGGACTCTCAATTATAATTGGCATTATTACTGCTATTTGTTCATTTTTCAAGTTACCTACTGAGGACTAGGTAGCTTGTATTAAAGCGTGGCTATTGCAAGCTGTCGCAGAAGCAGAAAGATGTCTTGGTTCAAAAACAGGACAAATGAAGCTGTCTGCAGTATATTCTACTTTTGTAAAAACTTTCCCTTGGCTAGCAAAGATAATTTCATTTGACTTATTTGCCGACCTCGTTGATGAAGCTCTTGAAAATCTTGCGGAAATCTTACAAGGTCCTGTGACTAAAGAAAACGTAGAAGAGTATCTTCATATGAATACTCCAGAAAAAGAAAATACAGAATAATAAATATTGAAAACCAAAAGACATATATCTTTTGGTTTTCTCTTTAAAAGGAGAATTATTGTGATATATTTAACAGGTGATACACATGGCGGCATTGATATAAATAAACTTACTTCAAAAGCACTCAAAAAAGATAATTTAATTTTAACAGAAGAAGATTATGTTATTATATGCGGCGACTTTGGATTTATCTGGTCCCCAGAAACTTCACCTTATTATAAACACGATTTACATTGGCTTGAATGGTTTAAGGAGAAACCCTTTACAACTCTTTTTGTTGATGGAAATCACGAAAATTTTGATATATTAAATAAATATCCTATTTCAAAATGGAATGGGGGCTTTGTCCAATTTATAAATAAAAAAGTTATTCATCTAATGAGAGGACAAATCTTTAATATTGACGGAAATACTATTTTTACTTTTGGCGGCGCTGAATCCCACGATAAGCAACACCGCAAGATGTATTTAGACTGGTGGCCGCAAGAGCTACCTATAACAAGAGAATTAGATGAGGGACTTGATAATTTAGATAAATATAATCATAAAGTTGATTATATTATCACTCACGCCGCTCCTAATTGGTTTTTTAAGCAGTGTTTTCCTAATCTGACTCCTGATAATAATGTATTAAGTAAATATTTTAAATATTTAAATCAATATATTGAGTTTGACCATTGGTATTGCGGGCACCTGCATTTAAATAAAACCATTAATGATTGTACTTGTTTGTATAATCAAATTGTAAAATTGGGTGAATATTTTCCTCAAAATTGAAAAATAATAAAAAATATGATATAATATTATTATAAAAAATAAAAGGAGAAAAATATGCAGGATAGATGGTATGAAGATAAGTGGTATAAGGTATATTATTTTATACCAAATGCTTTACTTTGTAATTATGTTAGAAGAAGCCGTCGTTCTTTGTTAGAAGACATCCCAACTTTAAACACAGAAGCTAAGTTAATTCATGTAGGTAACTGTAGTAATGAACCTGTTGTATTTCAAACAAAAGAAAAGTTGCTATTAGTTTTATCTCCTGCTCAAATAGTATGTATGTTACCGTTAAAAGATAAGGAAAAGGAGTGATTTAATGGGTAAATTATATAATGAAAATTCGATAGAATCGCTATCTCCTCTTGAATTTACAAGACTAAGACCTGGTGTATATGCAGGTGATACTACTTATTCTACACAGTTATTAGTAGAAATAATCTCTAATGCTGTGGATGAATTTAGATTAGGTCACGGTAATCGAATTGATGTTAATATTTACAAAGATGTAGTTGAAGTTATTGACTATGGACAAGGTTTTATTCCTAATAGTTTTAGAGATGATGGAAAAACTATATTGGAAGCTGCATTTAGTGTTCTTAACACATCGGGTAAGTATAGAGAAGATGGCACTTATGAAGGAACCTCTCTTGGTAGCTTCGGAATAGGTAGTAAAATAACAAACTATCTTTCACATTGGCTGGAGGTTATGACCTATAGAGATGGTCAATATGAAGAAATTTACTTTAAAGAAGGAGAATTTTCCAAAAGAAAAACAGGAACAATTTCTCATAGCTCCGGAACTAAGGTTAAATGGCAACCCAGTGAAGAGTTTTTTACTCATACAGAAGTAGAAATTGAAAAAGTAAGGAGTCTCTTTAAGACTATTTCTTGTCTTTGTGCAGGACTAACTATTCATCTTGATTATAATGGAAAAGAAGAAACTTTCTATTCTAAAAATGGAATTGATGATTTAGTCACTGATGCAGTAAAAGATACTGAATTGCTTAGAAACCGTTTTAAAATGAATTTTTCTCAAGGTAAAGAAAAATTAGATTTTATATTGACCTATACATCTAAGTATTCTTCTACTATTGTACCATATGTAAATACAGGATTAACTGAAAAAGGACCTCATATCACACAAATTAAGACAATTCTTACAAGAGAGTTTAATAAATTCTTTAGAGAGAAGAAATGGCTTAAAGAGAAAGATGAAAATCTTACTGGTGATGATATTCAAGAGGGAGCATATATAGTATTTAATTTAACTGCGGCAGGTGTATCCTATGATGCTCAGGTTAAGTCAACTGTAACTAAAGTTGAAATGAAATCATCACTACAAGCTCTTGCTGAAAATCTTAATATATGGTTTCAAAATAACGAAAAAGAAATAAAGATAATTGCAGATAAGGCTCTTTCCGCAAGAAAAGCAAGAGAGGCTGCTAAGAAAGCAAGAGAAGCAACAAGAGAAAAAGCTAAGAAGAAAGAAAAAGCTCTTAAATTTGATAGTAAACTTGCAGATTGCTATTCTAAGGATAGACTAAAATGTGAGATTTATGTAACTGAGGGTAAGTGAAAACTATTGCCCGAATCCTTTTTACCGTTTATCAGCGGGGTTGCGGAAACGCAGCTAACGGGGAAAGCTGACCATTACACATATATGTCAAAATATGTTTAGGTGAAGTCAATCCCGTGGCAAAATTTTATATCAAAAATAGGACAAATGTTATTAATCTAATCTAAATCTCCTTCATATTTTATATAGAAAGGAGATACTGCAATGATAGGAATTTATAAGTATACCAATAAAATAAATAACAAAATTTATATTGGACAAAGTATTGATTTAGAGCAAAGAAAATATGCCCATAAATCTTCAGCTTTCAATGAAAAAGCCAAAGATTATAATAGTCAATTTCATTAGGCTATTAGAAAATATGGATTAGAAAATTTTTCATATGAAGTAGTGGCAGAAATTTCTAATGAAGAATACTCTAAAGAAATGTTAGATGACCTTGAAAAATATTTTATCCAATATTATGACAGTTTTAAAAATGGATATAATGCCACCGAAGGTGGAGATAATAATCCTAATAGGTCTCAAAAAGGCGAAAAAAATGGTAGAGCTTTATTATCAAAAGAAGATGTTATCTATATTAGAGAATGTTATAATGCTCATATACCATTTAAGCAAATTTATGAAGAATATAAAGATAAAATATCTAAAAGAGGACTCCAAAAGATTTGGTGGTTTGAAACTTGGAAAGATATTTATCCAGAATACCATTCAGAAGAAAATAAATATTGGCACTCTCATCAAGCAAAAGCTAATTCAAGTGAGGTAGCCGCAAATAATAAAAGAAAATTTTCTGATGAAGAAGTAATTCAAATGAGATTAGATTATGATAATGGATTAAGTCCTAAAGAAGTCTGGTTAAAATATGCACCAAACGTAGCTTGGTCAACAGTATATAATATAGTAACTAGACAATCCTATAAAGATATAAAATAAGCTGTATCGACTATTCCAAGTGAGATTGGAAGTACAATTACTATTGATACGTAGTTGGAAATAGAGGACACGTTGAAGGCTTGACAAGCCTGAGTGAAGAGATAGTCAGTGCCTATAGAAATATAGGAAGCACACGGATAGTGCAAGTGGAAACTT